>DASWUT010000655.1:0-6471 GCA_036401455.1 Gemmatirosa sp.
ACATCGTGTTCGAGCAGAACTCGGACTTGGAGACGCCACGATCACGCACGCGCCATTGCGCGATCTTCCCGTATAGTACAATGTTGCGTCGAAATGACGAGACTGCGCGCCGCCGCGCGCCGTTCGCACCCGTCGCGCGGAGAGACCCCGAGCATGTGGCGTGATTTCAAAGCGTTCATGATCAAGCAGAACGCGCTGGCGCTCGCGATCGCGGTCGTCGTCGGCGCCGCGCTCGACACCTTCGTCAAGGCGATCGTCAACGGGCTCCTCATGCCGCTCATCGCGCCGCTGCAACAGGCCACGGGCGGCGATTACGCGAAGCTCACCTGGCACATCGGGCCGTTCCTGTTCGCGCCCGGCGTCGTACTCGCGGCGCTCGTGAACTTCCTGATCATCGGCGTTGTGGCCTGGCGGCTCTCGAAGCTGTTCATGAAGGAGACGCCGTGGTCACCCACGAAGTCCTGCCCGGTGTGCTTCAAGAGCGATCTGGACGAGCGAGCATTGCGCTGCCCGCACTGCACGAGCACGCTCGACGTTGCGCAGCCCAACGTGCCGGCGGTCGCATCGGCCGGCGGCACGGGGCGCGTTCAGGCGCGATAGGATGCCGCCGCGGCCGCCGTTCGCGGACAGCGCGCGCGTGCTACCACTCCGCGAAGCTGCCGTCGGCGTGTCGCCAGACGGGGTTGCGCCACCGGTGGCCGACAGCCGCGGCGCGCGAGACCGCCGCCTCGTCAACGGTGATCCCGAGCCCGGCCCCACGGGGAATGGCGACGTGTCCGTCGCGGTACGCGAAGACGGCCGGATCGACGAGGTAGTCGAGCAGGTCGTTGGTCGTGTTGTAGTGAATGCCTAACGATTGCTCCTGGATGAATGCGTTGTAGCAGACCGCGTCGAGCTGGAGGCAGCAGGCGAGCGCGATCGGTCCGAGCGGGCAGTGCAGCGCCACGGCGACGTCGTACGCCTCGGCCATCGCGGCGATCTTTCGCGTCTCGGTGATGCCGCCGGCATGCGACGGGTCGGGCTGGATCACGTCCACGTGCCCGTCGGCGAGGATGCGCTTGAAGTCCCAGCGCGAGTACAGCCGCTCGCCCAAGGCGATCGGCGTCGCCGACTGGGCGGCGATCTCGCCGAGTGCTTCGGCGTGTTCCGAGAGGACCGGCTCCTCGATGAACATCAGCCGGAAGGGCGCCAGCTCCCGCGCGAGCACCTTCGCCATCGGGCGGTGCACGCGGCCGTGGAAGTCGACGCCAATGCCGAAGTGCGGGCCCATCGCCTCGCGCACGGCCCGCACGCGCTCCAGGCAGGCGTCCACCTTGGCGTGCGTGTCGACGAACTGCAGCTCTTCCGTGCCGTTCATCTTGATCGCCGTGAACCCGCGTGCGCCGCACGCGCGGGCCGCGTCCGCGACGTCGGCCGGGCGGTCACCGCCGATCCACGCGTAGACGCGGATGCGATCGCGCACCGGACCGCCGAGGAGCTCGTACGCGGGAACGCCTAACGCCTTTCCCTTGATGTCCCACAGCGCCTGATCGATGCCCGCGAGCGCGCTCATGTGGACGCCACCGCCGCGGTAGAAGCCGCCGCGGTACAGCACCGTCCAGTGATCCTCGATCGGCGACGGGTCCCGTCCGACGAGGTAATCGGCCAGCTCGTCGACCGCCGCGGCGACCGTGTGCGCGCGCCCCTCCAGCACCGGCTCGCCCCAGCCGGTGATCCCGGCGTCGGTCTCGACCTTCACGAAGCACCAGCGCGGCGGCACGAGGTACGTCGTGAGCGCGGTGATCTTCACGCGCCGCCTCTGGCCCGGGCGACGAGGGCGGCACGGCGCGCGATGCGCCAGAGCCCGGCCGGCGCGGCGCCGTCGACGACCGCGACGTCCCCGACGCCCCACAGGCGGAACGCGGCCGCGTAGCGGCGACAGAGCGCCGCGTCGCCAACGAGCGCGATCCGGAGCGCGGCATCCGGGGTCGCGCCGACCGCGGGCACGCCCATCCCCGCAAGGCCGCAGCGCAGCTCGTCGCCGATCAGCATGCCGGACACATAGTCCAGGCTCGCGCCGGCCGCCAGTCGCCCGGTGACGACCAGCGCGCGGGCGGAGAATAGGATCGGCGCAAGCCCACCCGCCGATTCGCGCGCCGCGGTCACGCCCCGCGCGAAGGCGGCGCGCACCGCCGTCTCCTCGACCCGCGTCTCGTCGACCCCCGTGTCGTCGACCGCCGCGTCGTCGACCGCCGCGTCGCGTGCCGCCCCACCGAGGATCGAATGGTCGCGAAGTACGGCGAACAACTCACCGGTCATGTAGGTCGCGAAGTTCTCGATCCGCCCGCCCGCGACCGTGACCCACTTGGAGTGCGTGCCGGGCAGCACGAGCACGGACCGCAAGGCCAGCTCCGGGCGAAGGGCGAGCGCGCCGAGGATCTCGGTTTCCTCGCCGCGCATCACGTCCGGCGCGTCGCCGGGCCGCACGAGCCCCGGCACGATGCGCAGCGCGTCGTCCGGTACCGACGCGAGGGCGGCCGCGAGTTCGTCGAGCCCCGCCGGGCAGGAGCAGTACGGAACGTCGACCCACCCGCGCGAGCTGCCGATCATGCCGGACGCGATCGCGGGCAGGCCGGGGGACCGCGCGCGCCACGCGCCGATCACCGCGTCGAGGACGGCCGCGAAGTCGCCCTCCGGCACCCGCGTGACGCCCCAGGGCCCGGCGCGGCGGTCGAGCACCGTGCCGCTGGCCGCGCCGAGCAGGTACGCGCGAAGCGACGACGTGCCCCAGTCGAGGGCGATGAGGCCCGGCGTCTCTGCATTCGTCTGCGTCACGCCGCGGCGCCCGACGGACTCGCCGTCACGCGCCGCGGACGTCGGCGACGAGCGCGGTGTACCGTCTTGCGCGTTCGGCGATCGCGCGGCCGCCGCCGGCGAGTCGGTCGTTCGAGACAAGGTCGCTGCCGACGCCGAGGGCGAACGCGCCGGCGCGCAGGTAGTCGGCGGCGGTGTCGAGCGTGACACCACCCATCGGGAGGAGTGCAACCTGCGGCAGGGGCGCGCCGAGCGCGGCGAGGTAGCGGGCACCGCCGACCGCGTCGCACGGGAACACTTTCACGGCGGTCGCGCCGGCCTCCCACGCCGCCACGACCTCCGTCGGGGTGAGCGCGCCGGGGAACGCGGGCACGTCGTAGCGCCGGCACAGTCGCACGGTTCGGGTGTTGAGCGCGGGGCTCACGACGAAGCGCGCACCCGCGAGGATGCACTGCCGCGCCGTCGCGGGGTCGAGCACCGTCCCCGCGCCCACGAGCAGGGCGTCGCCATGCCGCGCGGCCAACGCCTCGATCGCGCGCACCGCGCCCGGCACGTTCATCGACACCTCGGCCACGGTAAGCCCGCCCTCGGCGAGCGCCTCGACGGCGCGCTCGGCGTCGTGTGCGGTGGCCACGCGCACGGCGGGCACGACGCCCACGGCACGAACACGCGCCGCGACGGCGCCGCTCGTCAGCATTGCCTGCACCGCCGGGCCTGAGACACGCGTGGGGTGACCATGATCGAGGTTGAACCAGGTGCGAGCGCGTGCCACGTCGCGACGACGAATCCCGGCGCGGGGCCGCGCCTGATCCTACCCGATCAGCACGTAGAACGTGGTCTGCGGTGGCGAGTTCTCGCGCCGGTTATCGAAGATGAGCGTTCGACCCGGCGGGGCGTTCGGGTGCGTGAACGCCGTGCCGTGCTTGGGGCCGAACGTCCGGATCGCGAGTTGCTCGAGCTGGTCGAAGCCGTCCGGGTGCGGAACCCCCACTTCCTCGTAGATGGGGATCATCCACCGGTACTCGGGCTTGGTGCGCTGGTGTTCTTGCAGCCGGCGGTTGACGTCGTGCGTGATGCCGACGTAGAACTTCGAGTAGCCAGGCTCGCCGAGGTACTTCCGCAACACGAGCCGGACACGCTCCAGGATCGCGTCGCGGAACGTCGTGTGCGGGAGCAGGTACTTCTCGCGCGGCTGGATGAGTTGGAGCGACATCTGGCGAGCTCCGGATGGGCGATGTCGTGGGTCGTGCGCGCGGCGATCCGCGTCTGGCGGTCTGCGCAGCCCGACGCGGGCGCCCGCGTCGCTAGCGTATGAGCCGACGCCGACGTCGGCAAGCGGTCCCGGTGACCGGAGTCGGCGGGGGCTGCCCGCCCGCCTAGCTTCCGCGGCGCGGACCCGCCCGGGTCCGCGTCTTCCGCGATCGCTCCGAGATCTCACGGTCATGAAGCTCTGGCTCGATGCCGACGCCGCACCACGCGACGTGAAGGACATCTGCCTCCGCGCGGCCGAACGGCTCCGGATCGACGTGATCCTGGTGGCGAACCAGCGCGTGCCCCTGCCACCCGGACACGCGCACGCCACGGCCGTGCGCGTCGACGGCGGCCCCGACGCGGCGGACCGCTACATCGCCGACCACGCGACGGCCGGCGACGTCGCCGTCACGGCGGACATCCCGCTCGCGGCGCTGCTCGTGCCTAACGGCGTGGCGGTCATCGACCCCCGCGGTGAGGAATACACCCGCGCGACCGTCGGCGAGCGGCTGTCGGTGCGGAACTTCATGGACGGCCTCCGCGGGGCCGGCGTGGACACCGGAGGGCACGGTGCCTACGGCGTGCGCGAGAAGCAGGCGTTCGCCAACGCGCTCGACCGGGCGCTCACGCGCGCGCTCCGCCCGCCCCGGTGACCGGCTCGGTCACGTCGCCAGTCGCGCGCGTGATGGCGGAAGGTGCAGCTGACGGCCGTGCAACGGGTCGACGTGCGCTGACGCGCGGCTGACGTGGCCGGGCACGGCGCCTAACGCCCGACCGCGGCACGGCCCGACGCGGCGCGGGACGCGGCCGCTCGCGATCACTCGATGCGCGCGATCCCGTGGCCCGGCCGCGGGAACCGCTCGAACACCGCGGGGTCGTGCCCCGGCACGATGCGTCGCAGATCGCCCGCGAGCCGGACCATGCGCGCCTGCGCCGCGAGGTTCGACGCCGAGTCGAGCGTCTGCGCGATCGGCCGGTGCGCCGAGAGGTTTTCGTACAGGTACGCGTTGTCCGAGGCGAGCACCACCGTCCCGTGCCGCGTCGCGACGCTCACGTACTGCGACGCGTACGTGTGCTTGCCGCCGGTGTACGCGACGATCCCCGGCAGCACCTCGCTGCTGTCGCCGTCCAGCAGCGTCACGCGGCCGGCGGCGTGGAGGCGTCCGAGCATCGCCGCGTCGGTCGAATCGATCGCCGGATCCAGCGAATGGCCGGCCGCGTCGACGTGGTGCACGTACTCGGCGCGTTGGATCCACACGCGCGCGTTGGGAAACAGGTCCGCGCCATCGAGGTGGTCCCAGTGGACGTGCGAGATGATCAGATCGGTCACGTCCTCCGGGCGCACGCCGAGCGCGGCGAGCGCGACCGAGGGGCGTTGGTAGTCGGCCGGGTGCCAGCGGCGAACGAACGCGTCGCGGTAGAAGCCCGCGTCCACCAGCACCGTGTGAGGGTGGCCGTCGGCCCCGCGCTCCCGGATCAACCAGACCATGAGCGCGATGTCCATCCGACGCGCCGTGTCCGCACCGGCGACGAGGGCTGCGACCGGGAAGTTCGTCAGCGTGCCGTAGCGCACGGCGTAGATCGCGACGGCGGGCGCGGGCTGTCCCGAACGCGCCGGCACGTGCTCGGGCCCGCGCCGGCCGTCGACTCGCCCGCCGAAGACCGACACCCACAGCGACAGCGACACGGCCGCCACGGTCCCGCACCATTGGATCCACACCGCAGTCACCTCCTGGTTGTGCTGCTCGTGTCGCCGCCACCGCGGCCCCGGGCCGTCCGTCGCCCGACGCGAACCGAACATGCAGTGTACGCCGCGACCCTGACCGTCGCCAACGCGGCGGCGACCGTCGCCTTCGCCGCCGCGGACGGCACGTGTTAGGCATGACCGCCGCGGCGCCGACCGCGACCGGCTCAGGTATGTCGAACGCTACGGCGCGCACGCGCGCGGCGGCGGGTCGCCCGCGTCGGCCACTCGACCTCGGCGTGCATCGGCCTGCGGCGTCTGTGGAGCCAGCCTGGTCGTCGCCAGCGTGGTCGCCCCAGCCCGCGTGCGATGGCGGGCTCGACCGCACCGGAGCGCCGGCCGAACTGCCTAACGTCAGCCTAACACCACGACGGCGATGAGCGGGTCGTCACTTGTGACCCGGACTCCGCTGGCGCACCTTTATCCGGGGAGCCGACGCCGCGCTGCGCACCGCCGCGCGCGCGGGGCGGCGCCCGCGAGATCGCGGCCGGTGCGTCGCGGCTCCGTCCCGCATCCGATCGCGCCCAGAACCCTCCGATGCCGACCGCTCACTCCTCGAAACATCCCGCCCGCCGCTCGCGCGCGGCCGGCGCTGCCCCGTCCGGGCCACGCAACGCGGCCCCGTCGCGGCCGGCCCGGCCGACCGGCGCGACGAAGGCGCGCGCCGGCGAGGCCCACCCGGG
>DASWUT010000656.1:0-2664 GCA_036401455.1 Gemmatirosa sp.
GCCGCGATCGCGACGGCGTGAACGCGGCGCCGTCAGCTGCCGCGGGGGCCCGCGGATCAGCTGACGACTCGCACACGGACCGTGCACCGTGCGTACATTCGTGCGCACCTGGTGCTGTCGTTCCACCCGCCACCCTGGTGATTCTCGTGACGCACCCCGAGCTCACGCGCCGCGAAGCGCTACGCCGCGCCGCTGCCATGCTTGGCGGCACCCTCACGGCGCCGTCCGTGCTCGCGGCGGTGCTGGCCGCCTGCGAACGGCCTGCGGCCGACACCCCTGCGCTCGCGCGTGCCGCGGCGGTTCCGCGGCCCTACGTCCCGCGCACGCTCACGGCCGAGCAGGACGCGCTGGTCGCGACGATCGCGGAGGCGATCATCCCTCGCACCGAGACGCCGGGGGCGCGCGACACGCGGGTGCACGAGTTCGTCGATGCGATGCTCACCGACTACATCCCGGCCAAGGAGCGCACCCGGTTCCTCGCCGGGCTCGCGCGAGTGGACGCGGCGGCACAGCGCGGGTACGGCCGGCCCTTCGTCGAGTGCGCGTCCGCACAGCAGGCCGCGGTGCTCGGCGCGTTCGACCGAGCCGCGTACGGGCCGGCGGACGCCAGCGCCTCGATCGCGGGCGTGCCGAACGCGAAGGGGTCGGACGCTGCGCGGACGAATGGTGCGCAGCCGGGCGGAGCGCGCTCGCGCGATCCGCAAAGGGCCGAGCGGAACCCGATCACGCAGCGGGTCGAGGGCGAGGTCTCGACCGGGCGGAGCGGGGCGAGTGCGCTCATGGCGTCCGGCGCCGTGTCGGTGGACGGCAAGGTCGATCCCGAGGACGTCGGCCGGGAAGCGTTCTTCCGGACGATGAAGGAGCTCACGCTCGTGGGCTACTACACGTCGCAGGCCGGCGCGACGCAGGAACTGCACGTGACGCCGATGGGTCCCTATCACGCCGACGTGTCGTACGCGCAGATCGGCCGCGCGTGGGCGTGACCACCGTGCGCCCACCCGCGCGCGCCCGCGCCTCCCACCCGCGAACACTTCCCCCACCCGCGAGGTTCGTTCCGTGATCCTGCCGCAGCGCGAAGAATTCGACGCCATTGTCGTGGGCTCCGGCGTGTCGGGCGGGTGGGCGGTGAAGGAGCTCACCGAGAAGGGACTCCGCACGCTCGTGCTCGAGCGCGGGCGCATGATCCGCCACGGTGACTATCCGACCGAGCACAAGCCGGACTGGGAGTTCCCGCTGCGCAACCGGCGCCTCACCGCAGAGGTGGCCGGACCCGACCACCAGGTGCAGAGCCGCGTCTACAACTATTTCGAAGCCTCCAAGCACCATTTCATCGACGACGGTAAGCATCCGTATGTCGAGGAGAAGCCGTTCACCTGGGTGCAAGGGGACCAGGTGGGCGGCAAGAGTCTGATCTGGGGGCGGCAGGTGTATCGCTGGAGCGACCTCGATTTCGACGCGAATCTGCGCGACGGGCACGGCGTCGACTGGCCGATTCGCTACGCCGACGTCGCGCCGTGGTACTCCCATGTCGAGCGCTTCATCGGCGTGAGCGGCGAGAAGCTCGGGCTTCCCTATCTGCCGGACGGGGAGTTTCAGACGCCGATGGATCTCAACGCGGCCGAGAAGCAGCTGAAGCACGGCTTGGAGTCGGCGTTTCCCGATCGCCACCTCACGATCGGGCGGGTCGCGATCCTCACGCAGCCGGTCGGCGGCCGCGCCCCGTGCCACTACTGCGGCCCGTGCGAGCGTGGATGTTCGACGGGTTCCTACTTCTCGAGCCAGGCGTCCACGCTTCCCGCGGCGCAGGCGACGGGCCGAATGACGCTGCGCCCGAACAGCATCGTGCAGCGGGTGCTCTCCGACCCGAGCACCGGCCGAGCGACGGGCGTGCGCTACTTCGACACCGAATCTGGCGAGGCTCACGAGGTATCCGCGCGCGTCGTCTTTCTCTGCGCGGGCACGCTGAACAGCACGCGCATCCTGCTCAACTCCGACATCGGTCGGACGAGCGACGCGCTCGGGCACTACCTCATGGACCACCACGCCGGCGTCGGCGCACGCGGCATGGTCGACGGGCTCGAGGACCGCTACTACCAGGGGAACCGGCCGAACGGGTTCTACATCCCGCGCTTTCGCAATCGTGAGGCGCCGGCGTCCGACCATCTCGCCTTCGTGCGCGGGTATGGGTATCAAGGCGGCGCGATGCGCGCCGGGTGGAACGCGGGCAGTCAGCAGGCCGGCTTCGGCGTGGAGCTCAAACGTCGACTGCACGACCCGGGACCGTGGGGCGTGTCGATGGGCGCGTTCGGCGAATGCCTGCCACAGCGCACAAACCAGGTGTCGCTCGACCCGGAGAAGAAGGACCGGTGGGGGATCCCGCTGCTGCGGATCCGCGGCGACTGGGGGCCGAACGAGCTCGCGATGCGGGCCGACATGCAGGCGCAGGCCGTCGCGATGCTCCACGCCGCGGGCGTGCAGCAGGTGCACGGATTCGACGGCTACAAGCGGGGAGCCTACGGCGCGGAGATGGGTCTCGGCATCCACGAGATGGGGACCGCGCGGATGGGGCGTGACCCGAAGACGTCGGTGCTCAATGGGCACAATCAGGTGTGGGACGCGCCTAACGTGTTCGTGACGGACGGCGCGTGCATGGCGAGTTCTGCC
>DASWUT010000657.1:0-8168 GCA_036401455.1 Gemmatirosa sp.
GTCGGCGCTCACGCTCGCAGCGTCGGCGCTGTTGCTCGCCGTGCCGGCGGGCTTAGCGCTCGCGCTCGTCTGGGCGCTGCGGCGCGCTGGTGGGGCGGCGCTCGGCCCGTGGCTCGCGGTACCGGGCGCCGCGCTGTTCACGCTCGCCGCCGCCGGGGTGTTGTGGCCCGTGATCGGCTGGCTCGGCCGCGTGTTCGAGCGGACGGATCCGGTCGAGACGACGGCGTGAATCGCACGCGTCCACGTGGTGTCACCGACGCGTTGGGCCGCCTTCGTGAAGATCGCGTGACGGGTGCATCACCTCTGCGTCTGTTTGGAACCATGCCTATCGATTTCCTCGCCACGCACGGCCGCGACCACGTCGTCTACGCCGCCGATGCACTCACGTCCGCCGAACTCGACGCTCTGCCGTACGGCATGATCCAGCTCGACTCGAGTGGGGTGGTGTTGCGGTACAGCGGTGCGGAGACGCGCCTGAGCGGCCTCACGTCGGCCGAAACGGTGGGCCGCAACTTCTTTCGGGAGGTTGCGCCGTGCACGCAGGTCGCGGAGTTCTTCGGCCGCTTTCAGGACGGGGTGCGGGCGCGGCAGCTCGATGCGGTCTTCAACTTCCGCTTCGCGTTCCGGCAGCCGAAGGACGTGCGCATCCACCTGTTCTACTCGAAATCGACGCGTTCGGTGTGGGTGAAGGTCGTCGACCTCACCGACGCTCCCGAGCCGAACGAGCACGACCACCTGTCCTGAGATCACACCCGTGCCGTACCGCTCGTTGGACGTGTCGCCGAACGCCTCCGAGGCGGCACTGCTGTACCGTGCACTCCTCGACTCGCATCCCGAGCCGACGTTCACGCTCGACCGGTCGGGAGTGATCCGCGAGTGCAATCGCGCGTTCGCGCACTTCGTCGGGCGGCCGGGGGCGGCGCTCGTCGGCGAGTCGCTCGCGTCGCTCGTGTTGCCCGGCCACCGGCCGGCGGCCGAGCAGGCCTGGGCGCTCGCATCGCTGGGGCGGGCACAGTCGTGGCAAGCCGAGTTCGTCGGACCGGACGAGACGGTGAGCATCGCGTACGTAACGCTCGTGCCGGTGATCGTCGACCGCGACGTCGTGGGGCTGCAGGGGATTGCGCGCGACGTCACGGTCTATCAGGTGATCGAGGAGCAGCTGCAGGCGCGCGTGTTCACCGACCCGCTCACCGGGTTGGCGAGCCGGACGCAGTTGTTGGAAGGCGCCTCGCGCGCGTGCCGGCGGGCCGAGCGGCCGGCGTCGGTGGCGATGCTGTTCCTGGACCTCGACGACTTCAAGCTGGTGAACGATGGTCTGGGGCACGCGATCGGCGACCAGGTGCTCGCCGCGGTGGCAGGGCGGCTGCGGCGGGCGACGCGCGGGGCCGACCTGCCGGCCCGGCTCGGCGGGGACGAGTTTGCGGTGCTGCTCGATGCGCTCGCGGTGCCCGAGGATGCGTCGGTGGTGGTGGAGCGGATCTTCGCGGCGCTCGGCGAGCCGCTCCTCGTCGACGGGCGGTCGATCGCGACGGTGGCGAGCATCGGCGTGGCCCACTGGGACGGCACCGCGACGCCGGCGGAGCTGCTGCGGAACGCGGACCTCGCGATGTACCGTGCGAAAACGTTAGGCAAGGGGCGTCACGCGGTCTACGACGCGGGCATGCAGGCGGCTGCGCGCGAGCGGCTGGAGCTGGCGAGCGATCTGCGCGCCGCACTGCGGGGCGACGAGGCGGCCGGTGGCGTGCTGCACGCGGCCTACCAGCCGATCGTGGACGCGGCGCGCGGGGTGCCGGTCAAGGTCGAGGCGCTCGCCCGATGGACGCATCCGACGCGCGGCCCGGTGCCGCCGGGCGTGTTCATTCCGGTGGCCGAGGAGACGGGGCTGGTGGAGGAGCTGGGTACGTTCATGTTGCGCGCGGGGTGCCGGCAGTTGCGCGCGTGGGCGGACGCGGCACGCGCGACCGGCGCGGCGCCGATCGGGATGACGGTGAACGTGTCGGGGCGGCAGATCGAGCGCGGCACGCTGGTCGCGACGGTACGGGACGTGCTCGCCGAGACCGGGGCCGATCCTGCCGGGCTGACGCTCGAGCTCACCGAGAGCGTGGCGATGCGCGACCCGCAGCGCGTGCTCGCGACGCTGAACGCGCTCACGTCGTTAGGCGTGAAGCTGGCGATTGACGACTTCGGGACGGGCTATTCGTCGTTGTCGTACCTGCAGCGCTTTCCGCTCGACGCGCTGAAGATCGACAAGAGCTTCGTCGATGGGCTCGCGCTCGGGGGCGCGGCAGGGGCGCAGGCGGCCGGGCTGGTGCGCGCGGTGGTGCAGATGGCGGCGGCGCTCGGGCTGCAGACGGTGGCCGAGGGGGTCGAGACGGCGGCGCAGCACGACGTACTGCGCGCGCTCGGCTGCGACCTCGCGCAGGGGTATCATTTCGGGCGGCCCGGGACCGCGGCGGCGGTGGATGCGCTGGCCGAGGCGACGTCCGCGACGATCGCCTAACGGTTCTGCCCAACGCCGACTACCCGCCCAACGCCGACTACCCGCCCGCGGCGCGCACCGCCTCGGCGACGGCGTGGGCGACCTCGGGGCGGCAGACGTCGCCGTGGTTCGCGATGACGCCGGGTGCGCCCGGGATGCCATCGGCGTCCAAGTTGTAGACAGTGCCCGGCTGGAACGCGTAGGGCGCGCCGTCGTCGGCGAGCCGCAGGTCGACGGCTTCGGGGGTCTTGAGCGCGCCGTTGCTGCCGAGCCCTCCGTAGGGGTCGTGCGCGTCGCCGATCGCGCTCGCGATCTGGCCGGCGACGCGCGAGGCGATCGCGTAGGCGACGCCGACGACGCGGTCGTTGCGTGTGTGTGTGACGAGGGTCGTGCCGCGCACGGCGGGCACAGGCGGAGCGACGACGGCGCGGAAGAAGCCGTTGCGCGTGGCGCCGTCGTCCCAGCCACGCGCGAAGGCGTAATGGGAGAACGCGGCCTGGAGGAGCGAGAGCGAGTCGATCCTCGCCGCAATCGCGCCCGCCGCCGCGGCCGTGACGAGTCGGGCGCCGAAGCTGTGGCCGACGAGGTGGAGGCGGGCGGCGGGGGCCGCGGCGCGCAGGCGGGCGAGCACGGGGGCGAGGCCGTCGTGCCCGATCCGCCCGGAGCGGTCCTTCATGACGTAGTACGTCGTGTAGTTGAGAAGGTCGAGGGCGCCGGCCTCGATGTTGGACCACCAGCCGTCGATCGAGAGGCGGGCGATGGCGGCCGGGTCCCGCTCGGGCGGTGTGCCGAGGCGGGCGAGGAAGTGCGGGTCGCCTGACAGGGCGATCACGTGTGCCGGCTGCGCCTCCTCATCGGTCGCGGTCGCGGGGAGGGCGCCGAGGGCGTCGGCGACGAACGCGCCCCGGGCCGTCGCGCTCGACCGCAGGTGCGGGACAGCGGCGTGCGCGGCGGCGAGCCTGGTGCCGGTCAGCGCCTCGAGCGCGGCGAGCTGGGCGTGCAGCTGTGCGTGGACGGCCGCCGGCGCGTCCGGGCCCGTTGGCGAGCCGTCACCGAAGCGGCGCGAGGGCCAGAGCACGCCGACGCAGGCGACGCGCTGCGCGGGGAGCACGGAACTCGCGGCGAGCGCGGGCGCGAGGACGGCGCAGAACCGGGCGTAGAGCGCGCGGGCGTCGTCGACGTCGTCGTTCCAGCCGTGGGCGAGGACGACGAGGTCGGTCGGGCCGGTGGGCGCGCCGACCGCGGCGACGATCGCCTCGCCCTGGCCGGGGTCGACGGGCGCCGCGTCGCGGTCGAAGGCGAGTTCGGAGTATGGCAGGCCGCTCAGGTCGGACATGCGCGCCACGATAGCGTCGGGCGCGAGCGGTCGCGGCGGGTGAGCCGTCGCGGGGTGCGGAGGCGGACGCGGACGGGTGACGGCCGCTCAGCGCACGGCGAGCACCGGTAGCGCGTCGGTCCGGCGCCGCGCGTCGGCGACGAGCACGAGCCCGGGGTCGGGGGTGGCGTAGCGGGCGAGGAAGCGCGCGTACTGGCGCCGGGCGCCGGACGCGTCGCCGCGTGCCTCGGCGATGCGGCCGAGCCAGTACGGCGCGCTGACGGTCAGCTCCTGCCCTTCGGAACCGAAGCGGTAGCCGGAGTCGAGCACCGCGTAGCGCGTGGCTGCCGCCGCGAGGTCACCGCGACGCCAGGCCGCCCAGGCGCGAGATTCCTTGCAGAAGGCGCCCTGCGCGCGCGCATTCACGAGGCCGGAGTCGAGCTGACGCTCGGCGTCGGCGTGGCGCCCCTCGGCGAGCGCGATTTCCCCTTCGGCGAGGGCGAGGCTGCTGCGCTGCTCGGGGCTGGCGAGGGTGATCTGTGCGCGGAGCGAGTCGCGAAGTGCGAGCGCGTCGCCCATCCGGCCCGAGCGGGCAAGCGCGCGCACGATCCACGATTCGAACGTCGGGTCGAGCCGCTTGTGGCGCGCGATGTCGCGCACGGCGCGCAGCTCGACGTCCGCGTCGGCGTCGCGGCCGAGCGCGAGCAGGGCGGTGCGGCGGTACAAGCGGTCGCGCGCCTCGCTCAACACGGCGCTCCTGTCGTCCTTGCCCCCGTTGTGCAGGCCGGCCGCGACGCGCAGCGAGTCGGCCGCTTCGGCGTACGCGCCGCGCCACATCGCGAGCATGGCGAGCGAACGCACGCCCGACGCCCGCTCGGGCGCAGAGCGCGTGAGCATGAGGCGGTACGCGGCGGCCGCCGAGTCGGGGAAGCCGGCGGCGAGCCAGGCCGCGCCGTACTCGTGGTTGATGATGGTCTTGGTTCGCAGCCCCGAGTCGAGCGCGAACGCGCGGTGGTACGCGGCGACTGCCTGGCGCGCGTGCGGGACGGTGCGAAGACCGGCGTGCGCGGTCGCGAAATTGATCCAGTCGATTGCGTCGGTGGAGTCGACGGCGAACAGCCGTGTGAGTGTGGCGATGGCGTCGGGTAAGCGCTTCGCACGCAGGTATGTGTAGGCGAGCGAGCCGAGGACGTCGCGGTCAGCGGGGTGCTCGGCGAGCCACTCCTCGCGAAGTGCGGCGGCGCGCTGGTAGTCGGTGAGCCACTGCGCGTGCCGGGCGGCGACGGTCATGCGCTCGCGCGGCGTGAGGCGGTCGGTGTGGCGCAGCGCGGCGGCAAACGCCTTCTCTCCATCAGCGGGAGCGTTCAGCCAGTAGTGCTCCGAGCCGAGGGCAGCGAGGGCCGTCGCGAAGGTAGAGTCGAGCGTGACGGCCACGTTGTACGACGCAGCCGCCTCGGCGTAGTCGCCGTGCTTGTGGGCCCGGTCGCCGTCGGCGTAGGCGCGGAGTGCGGGCAGTGATGCGGTGGTGACGAGCGGAAGCGGCGGGTCGCGGCGGAGTGCCGCCTCGGGCTCGCCGAGTCGGGCGCGGACGCGGCGGGCGAGGGCGTCGACGGCGGCGAGGAGATCGTCGGTGCGGCCGGCGCGGGCGACATCGGTGCCTAACGGCGCGCCGCCGCGGACGTCGACGAGCCGGG
This sequence comes from Gemmatirosa sp., assembly GCA_036401455.1. Classification (GTDB taxonomy): domain Bacteria; phylum Gemmatimonadota; class Gemmatimonadetes; order Gemmatimonadales; family Gemmatimonadaceae; genus BPUI01. The sequence continues at coordinate 5,489 of DASWUT010000657.1, forward strand.
CGGTGAGGACGTACGCGTCGCCCGCACGCACGACGCCCGGGACGAGGACGGCAGAAGCGCCGAGTCGCGCGGCGACGTCGCGGGCGGCCGCCTCATCGACCGGCGCGTCCGGCGCGCGGCGCATGAGTTGGAGCGTGGTGCGGACGCGGTCCGCGGGAACGATGTCGACGTCGCCCGCCTGTACGACACCCGCGGCGAGCGCGAAGGGAACGACGCGGTCGAGTGTGGAGTCGAGAACCGGGTCATCGACGTCGGCGACGACGACCCACGGCCGCTCGACGGGGCCTCGCGGCGCACTGGTCCCACGAGCGGTGACGGTGGCGAGGATCGCGACGGCGCCGGCCAGCGTCGCGGCCGCGATCCAGCGGCGACGCGGTCGCCGGCCGGGGTCGACGGACACGGCGTGGCCGATCGCGACGGGCGCGGCGTCCGGCGTTGGATCCCGCACTGGATCGGGCGCGGCGTCCAGCACAGGACCCGGCGCGACGTCGGCCAGCGAGGTGGCCGGAAGGAGCGCGGGCGCGAACGACGGCGGAGCGACGGCGTCGATCGGCACGGATACGCGAGGGAGCGCGACCTCGGGCGACAGGCGATGGCGCGCGAGATCGTCACGGAGCCGTGCGCCGGCGGCGACGACTGCGGCGTCGGGTTCGGTGTCGAACGTGCGCCGCAGCCGGTCGGCGAGCGCGGCGTACGCGGCGAGCGCGGCGGTCACCGCCTCGCGTGTGCCCGGCGCCTTGTGCGCACTCAGCAGGAGCAGCGCGGCGTCGGCGGCGCACGGCTCGGCGTCGAGCCAGCGAGCGGCGAGGGCCACCGCGGCGGCGTAGTCGCGCGCGCGCATGAGCGCGACGCCGTGGGCCTGACACGCGCGCTCGAACAGCCGGGCGAGGCGGGCGCGCTCGGCGTCGGCCCACTGCTCGAAACTCGGTGCGCGATCGATGCAGACGCCATCGAGAAATGGTCCCGCGTAGACGGCGACCGCCGCTTCCCAGTCGCCGCGCTCGCAGGCGGTCTCGAACTCGGTGGCGTCGACGGACAGCACGCCGGGAGCGAGCGCGACGTCGGCCGCGCGCGCGGACACGGCGTCGCGTCCCAGCACGCGCCGCAGGTTCGAGAGCGCCTCGGCGAGCGAATGGCGGGCGCGCTCGTCGGGCTCTTCGCCCCACAGCATTTCGGCGAGCACGTCGCGGCTGGTCGGACGGCGCGAGCGCGCGAGCACGCAGAGGAGGGCGAGCTTTCGCCGCTGGCGGACGAGCGCGTCGCCTTCGGCGGGGAGCTGGAGGGTGAGCCCCCCAAGCGTGATGAGGCGCGGCATGCTGATGGATGCGCGCGAACGGCGCAGCAGGTGGCGGGTCGACGAACGACCGGCCGAACGTACGCCCACACGCAGCAGCAGCAAGCAATTCGTTACAACTGCGGGATTTTGGTAGCAGCCGCGTTGCGGAAAACATGTGCTGTACGACGTTTAGTGGGCTGCAGCGCGCACCACGGTGCGCGGGGACCGGGAGCTGCTACTCCGATCCCCGCGCACCGGGTGTCTGAATTCCGGGCCGTGCTGCGGCCCGGAAGGGTCAGCGTACGCGCATCACCGATCGGGCGACCTGCCGGTCATCGCGGCGCCCTGGCACTCGCCCGGGCCACGGATGGGGCCGTGGCCGAGACGGTGACCGCCTGCGAGCTCTGCGCGTTGGCGGCGATTCCGCTGCCGCCGACGTTGACCGTGGTCGTCCCTGCGCCGAGCGGCTGGAAGGCCACGCCGCCGCTCGTCACGTCGGTTGGCGTGTTCTGCTCACCGATGGCGACGACGGCCGTCTCGCGCTGCCCGGTGCCGGCACTCGTCGACAGCTGCCCGACGCTCGACTGGCTATTGGTGAAGGCGAGCGTGATGGGGTGGCCGCCCGGACGCACGGTCTGTGCGCCACCGAAGTAGGTCACGCCGCCGCTCGTGTACACCGGTCCGACGGAGGCGTAGATCGCCGACGGCGACGCGGACGTCGCGAGCGACGAGGGGAGCCCGCCGAGCGCCGCGCCCACCGGTGTGACGCTGATCGACGTCGTCGCGTTGGTGTAGCCGGGCGCCGAGGCGGTGATCGTCACGGTGCCCGAGGCGTTCTCGACCCCGTCAACGTCGAGGAACCCGTTGCTGGAGCGGGCGTCGACGTGGAGCGTTGTCGTGGCCGACCCGACGGTAGCAGCCTGACCGGTCTCAGGTGCGACGAGGAGCGTCGACGCCGACGATGTCTTCACGGTGATGTCGAGCCCGCCGGCCGGAGCCGGGGCGCCGAGCTGGACGTAGAAGTAGCCGTACCGAAGGCCGGCGCCCACGTACTGCGGGGCGCGGTTGAAGGCGAGCGCCGGGGCGCTGACCGTCACGACCTGTGAGGCATTGACGGCGGTCACACCTGGAGCGCTCGCCGTGACGGTCGTCGTGCCCGCGCTCAACGGGACGAAGAACACGCCACCGCTCGCCGAGTCGGTCGAGGTGGAGTACTGCCCGGCAGGGATGACGGCCGTCACGCTCTGCGCAGTGCGCGACACGGTCCGGAGTTGGGCGACGCCTGCCTGACCGTTGGTGAAGGTGACGGTGATCGGATGCCCACCCGGGCGCACCGCCTCACCGCCGGTCACGTACGTGATCCCGCCCGACGTATAGGTGGCACCGACGTTGGCATACATGCTG
>DASWUT010000658.1:0-16228 GCA_036401455.1 Gemmatirosa sp.
TCCTGTCCCGCGCCATCTCGCACGTCCCGCTGCGTCGTCCGACGTACACGCCCCCCAACGTCCCGCTCCACCCGTCGCAGTATCCGAGTCTGCACCACCGGGTCTCCGAGCTTCCAGTCCCGCCCGCCCCCGCCAACAGCCTCTTCCGATTCCCCACCGGCCTAACGGCGACGACAGAAACGGCGGGCGACCGCGGAACGAACGAAGCGGGACGGATAAAGCGGGTCCCTACCTCTCCGGCGTCGACGCCGTCGTTGCCCTCCCTCGATTACCCCCTCCCCCTGGCCCCATCGCCTGCGCGACCGCGAACAACTCCTTCTGCGTCCCTCCCTTCTTCAGGAGTTGCACCGCCCGCTCCAGCTGCACGTCGTCCTTCACCGCATGCCGGAACGCCGTCGTGTCTCCGAATGCCACCCGCGCGACGCGCTGCTCGATCTGACGATCGACCCACTCGTGTCCCGCGTTCCACTGCGCGCGGTCGACCGGGACCTTCGCCGCCACCAGTCGCTGGTAGAACTCCTCGCGCCAGGCCGGGAGCACCGTGAAGTCCGCGCGGACCTGTCCCCGCTTTTCGTACGCGAGGTCGCTCAGAATTCCGTAGATTTCCGGGAACTTCGGCGCGAGCGCCTTCGCCAGCGTCTGCTCCGGCGTCGTGAGCGTGTCCGGCTTGACCGAGACGTCGGGCGTGATCGCCCCGCCGCCGTAGACCACCCGCCCCGCGTCGCTATGGTAGACCGGGCGCGCCTTCTTCGCCGAGTCCGTCTCGAGCGAGTCGGGGTGGACCTCGACGAACTGGCCATCCGCCTGCAGCTTGCGCTCCTTGTGGATCGAGCGCCCCGTCGGCGTGAACCACTTCGCCGTCGTCAGCTTCAACGCGTAGCCGCCGTCGAGCGGAAAGAGCGTCTGCACGAGCCCCTTACCGAAGCTCGTCGTGCCGACCACCAGCGCGCGGTCGTGGTCCTGCAGGGCCCCCGCGACGATTTCGGAGGCCGACGCCGTGCCGCCGTTGGTCATCACGACCATCGGGATGTTGGGCGCGAGCGGCGCCTCGGTCGCGACGTAGACCTGCGACTCGCCCTGCCGGCCGCGCTGGCTCAGGATCTCCTGGCCGCGGCGCATGAACAGGTTGCTCGTCGCGACCGCCTGGTCGAGGATCCCGCCCCCGTTGTCGCGCAGGTCGAGCACGAGGCTCTTCGCCCCCTGCCGCTCGAGCGCGCGGATCTCGTCGGCGATCTCCTGCGCCGTCGTCTCGTTGAAGCGCTGCACCGGCACGTAGCCCACCGTGCCGTCGAGCACGACGCCGAACTGCACCGCCGGTACGTGGATGATCGCGCGCGAGAGGTGGGCGACGATCGGCTGCGTCACGCCCGGGCGCAGGAACCTGACCGTCACCGGCGTGCCCGGCGTGCCGAGCAGGGTGTTGGACACCTGCGTGCTCGTCCACCCCTTCGCGTTCGCGGTGTCGATCCCTGCGATACGGTCGCCTTCCTGCACCCCCGCGCCCTCGGCCGGCGAGTGCGGGAACACGCGCGACACGGTCACGTAACCGCCCTGCGGCTGCGTGATCTCCATGCCGATGCCCGCGTAACGCCCGTTCGTGTTGCGCGTGAAGTCGGCGATCTGCTTCGGCGTGAACAGCTCGGAGTACGGATCGTTGAGCTCCTTCACGAGCCCCCGCGCCGCCTTCTCGTAGAGCAAGCCCGCACCGACCGTGTCGACGAAGCGCTGCGAGATGAGCCCCATCGTCTGCTCGAGCAGCTGGGGACCCTCGCGCGTACCGCGCGACTGGGCGAGCCACCCGCCCGCGACGAGCGGCACGAGGGCGACGGTGGCAACGGCGGCCATCCGGCCGGGACGACGAGTCAGACGCATGCGCGGAACGCTCGAACGGAGTGGGGGACCAGCAACGTAGCGGATACCACGCCGCGGCAAGAGGAGTTCCTGTGAACAGTTCGCGCGAGGGTCGCTCACGTCCGTCTCACGCCCGGCGTGCTACGACGCGCTAGACGGCGCGCCGTACTCGACCCACCACGCGCGCCCGTCCTGCACGCACGCAGCCGCGCGCACTACCCCAGCCTTCACCAACATCTCGTGCGCCGGCGCGAGCACCCGCTGCAGGTGCGACGGGTAACGCTGCGTGAGCGGCAGCTGTTCCGCCCACCGCTCCAGCGGCACCCGACACCGCCCTCCCCCCCCCACGTCGATCGGCGTGTCGAGCAGCGCTTCCATCTCCGACCCGTCGACCGCCGACCCGCTCGGGCCCGACCCGTCGGCCCACAGCGCCGTGAGCAACCGGTACAGCCGCCGCGCGACCGGCGACCGAAGCCGCTGGTACCGCGCCCACGAAATCGTCGACGTCCGCCCCGCCGCGACGTTGGCTCGCAACGCCGGCCCCAACACGACGCGCGCGTCCCCCGGCTCGGTCGCGGCCAGCTCCGGGAAGAGCGCGAGCTGCTCCTGCTGCTCCTCTTCGACCACGCGCCGACGCTCGATCACCACCGAGGCGAGCACCGCCGACCGCGACACCCCTCCCGCCTCGTCCCCGCCGACGCCACCGTACGCCCCCCCGGTCGACTCCAGCGTCGTGCGCTCGAGCCGCGTCAACGCGCCCCGCAACTGCTCGTACGTCCGCCCGTCGGGGGTGCGGCCGAGCGCGCGGAGAAATGCGTGCAGGGTAAAGCTGATCGCGCCGTCCTCCGGCCGCCCCGACTCGGCCCACCAGTGCAGCAGCCCGACGTACACGTCCTGGTCGAACGTGCCCGGCAAGCGATCGCCCGGCGCGGGCAACACCCGCCACCGCGCTCCCGGCCGCGGCACGTAGGTCAGCGCCCCATCGTCCGCCGAATCGCTCAACCGGAACAGCGGCAACCGCTCGAACGCGCGGTCGAGCGCGACCATCGGCCGCGCCCCCGCCCGGCCCCCGGCGCGCGGACCCGGCACACTCGGCCTACGAGGAGGAGCAGCCATGCCGGTAACATATGCTGGCGAACGCGTCCACCCCGCCCGTATTCTGCAGGATGACTGCCCAACCGTCGGCCACGACCAAACGCGACCGTCACCGCGCGATCCTCGACATCGTCGGCACGCACGCGGTCGGCAGTCAGGAAGAACTCCGCCGCCACCTCCACGACCGCGGCTGGGACGTCACGCAGTCCACCCTCTCGCGCGACCTGCACGAGCTCCGCCTCGCCCGCGTCCCGACCGGCGACGGTATGCGGTACGTCGCCACCGGCGCGGGCACCGGCACGACCGGCGCCGACCAGGCCCGCGCGGCACTCGCTTCGCTCCTCCCCCAACTGTTCGACCGCCTGGACGGCGTCGGCGAGCTCGCCGTCGTCCACACGGTCCCGAGCGGCGCCCAACCGATCGCCGCCGCCCTCGACGCGGCCGCCTGGCCCGACGTCCTCGGCACGATCGGCGGCGACGACACGGTGCTCATCATCTGCCGCTCCGCCACCGCCCGCGTGCGCATCACCGAGCGCCTGCAGCAACTGGCCGGCGCGACCTGACGAGGGCGCGCCTCGCCCCGCCGCGGCGCAACGAGGCGCCGCACCGCGTCGCACGGCGCCGCAACGTTCGACCCCAGCGGGCACGATTTCGGGCTACTTCGTGTGCGGACGGCGGGCCTACCGTGGACGCTCCCACCCCCCTTGGAGCCGCCCATGATCAATCTCGCCACCGCCGTCCCGCGCCCGCGCCCGAGTCCAAGCCCCACCCCGGCCGCCGGCTACCGCCTGCTCCGCGCGTGGCAGCGCGCCCTCGACGTCGCCGCCCACGCCCACCGCCTCGCCCACACCTTCCCCACCCCCGAGCACGCGACCCTCGCGGCCGACCTCCGCCGCGCCGGCGCGAGTGTGCCGGCGCAGATCGCCGCGGGCAACCTCGCCTACGACCGCGCCGAACACCGTCGCGCCCTCCTCGCCGCCCAGACGGCCCTCGCCCACGTCGAGACGCTCGCGCTCCTCGCCGAACGACTCGGCGCCGCCCCTGCGACCGACGTCGCCAGCCTCCTCGCCGAGGCGGCCGATACCCTGCGCCTCGTCCGCGGACTCGCCCGCGTCGTCGTCGGCACGGGGCAGATCGCCGAACCGTCGCCCGCCCGCACCCGCGCCGGCGAGCTCGGCGCCCCTCAGCCGAACGCGGTCCGCAGACGCGCCGCGAGCGCGTCCGCGTGCACCGTCAGGCAGCCGATGTGATCGCCCGGCACGACGTCCACCGCGAGCGCGGTGGCCGAATGCCGCCACGGCCCGATGAGCCGCGCCCGGTCCGCCGGCCCCGCGCGCGTCGCACTGAGCAGCACCGTCACCCGCCCACCGTACTGCCGCGGCACATACGTCCAGAGCGCGGCCCCGTAGAGCGCGTCCAGCGCGGAGCGGCGCGACGCCGGATCGCGCACCGCGCCCGCGCCCGGCAGGCTCGCACGACCGAGCCAACGACGCAGCACCCGTCCGATCGGCCGCGAGACCCGCAGGCGCCAGCGGAGGAGTGCGGGCCATGCGGTGTTTCGCGCGCCGGCATCGACCATCACCACGTGCTCGACGACCTCGCCGCGCGCCCGCAGCCGCCGTGCGACCTCGAAGGCGAGCACCCCACCGTTGCAGTGCCCGCCGAGCCGGTACGGGCCGCGCGGGCACACGGCCCGGATGTCGGCCTCGTGCCGCCGCGCCATCGCCTCGATCGTGTGCGGCACCGGATCGCCGATCACGCCGAACGGGTGCACGGCGTAGAACGGCTGATCGGGCCCGAGCAGGCGCGCCAGCCGGCGGCAGTACCGCCCACCGCCGTCGTAGTCGCCGTGCAGCCAGAAGATCGGAGGCCGCGTTCCGCGCGCCTCGAGCGGGGTCACCGCGCCGGGCCGGTCGGCGGACAGCGGCGGCGCGCCGACGTCGTCCGCCAACGCCGCCACGCGCGCGACCGTGCGCGCCTCGAACAGCGCGCGGAGCGGCAGTTCGCCGCCGACCACCTCGCGGACCCGCGTCATCACGCGCACGGCGAGCAGCGAGTGGCCGCCCAACGCGAAGAAATCGTCGTCTCGCCCCACACGCGGCACGCCGAGCATCGCTTCCCAAACGGCGGCGATCGCGCGCTCCGCCGCGGTGACCGGCGCGGCGTACACCGCCGCTGCCCCAGCGTCGCCGGCGCCGGGCGCCGGCAGTGCGCGGCGATCTACCTTGCCGTTTGGCGTGTGCGGCAGCGCGGGAAGCACGACGACCGCCGCCGGCACCATGTGCTCGGGGAGCCGCTGGCGCAGCGCGTCGAGGACGGCCGCCCGCACGTCCGGCACCGGCGGCTCCCCGGCGACCGCCCCGACGGCGACCACGTACGCGACGAGTCGCGGGCCGACCGCCGTGTCGTCGCGCGCCGCCACGATCCCGTCGCGGACCATCGGCAGTGCGAGCAGCGCCGCCTCGACCTCGCCGGGCTCGACGCGGAACCCGCGCACCTTGACCTGCCCGTCGACCCGCCCGATCACCTCGAACGCCCCGTCCGGGCGCACGCGCGCGCGGTCCCCCGTGCGGTACAGGCGCGCGCCGGAGGTGAACGGGTCGGCCACGAATCGCTCGGCCGTCAGCGCGGGCTGTCCGCGGTACCCGCGCGCGAGACCGAGCCCGCCGATGAAGAGCTCGCCCGGCACGCCAACCGGCGCGGGCTCCCCCGCGCCGTCCAGCACGTACGCGCGCATGTTGGCGATCGGAAGTCCGATCGCGACGTCGGCCGCTGTTCCGTCGATCGCGCCGTCCGGTTCCGCCTCCCCTCCTGCAGGTGTGAGATCGCAGAAGGTGGCGACCACCGTTGCCTCGGTCGGGCCGTAGCCGTTCCACAAGGGAACACGCGCGCCCACGACGCGCCGCCACTCAGCCAGCCGGTCGGCGCGCATGCGCTCGCCGCCGACGAGCGCGAGCCGGAGGCCCGACGGGAGCGCCACCGTCCCACGGGCGAGCGCATCGACGAGCTCGTGCCAGAACGCCGTCGGAAGGCTGAACGCGGTGACGCCCGCGGCCTCGCATCGCGCGACGAACGCCGGCAGCGAGTCGATCCACCCGTCGTCGCGCAGCACCACCGCGCCCCCCGCGACGAGCGGCGGGAAGATCTCTTCGACCGACGTGTCGAAGCTCGGCGATGCGAACTGCAGGAAGCGATCGCCCGGGCCGAGCGTGAACCGGCGCGCCACGTCGCAGACGAAGTTGAGCAGGGCCGCGTGCGGGATTTCGACGCCCTTCGGCGTGCCCGTCGACCCGGACGTGTAGATCACGTAGGCGAGGTCGTCGCGACCGGGCGCGGCGGGCGCCACGTCCGCCTCCTCGTCGACGGCATCCGACGCGTCGTCCCACGCGTCCACGCACACGGTCCGCCCGGCGCCAACCGGAAAGCGGTGCAGCAGGGCGCGCTCGGTGAGGCAGAGCGCGAGCGCCGCCGCGGACGCCATCGTGGCGAGGTGCGCGGCCGGGTACGCCGGGTCGAGCGGGACATACGCCGCGCCCGCGCGCATCACGCCGAGCATGGCGGTGATGAGCGTGGGCGAGCGATCGAGCAGGAGCCCGACCAGATCCCCGCGCCCGACGCCGGCCCGCCTCAGGGCGGCCGCGATGCGCTCGGCTCCCTCCCACAGTTCGGCGTACGTGAGAGGGGCGCGCCCCGCACCCGGCTGCGACACGGCCAGGGCGCCGGGCGTCCGGCGGGCCTGCGCCGCGATCAGATCGAGGATCGTCGCGGCCTCGGGGAGCGCGGTGGCCGTGGTGTGGGGCGCCGCGAGCACGCGGGCGCGCTCCTCGGGGCCGAGCAGGTCGACGTCGCCCACGCGCGTCGCGGGGTCGGCGAGCGCGGCGTCGAGCGTCGCGAGGGCGTGCCGCACGAAGAGGGCACGCGTGGGCGCGTCGTAGACGTCCTCGCGGAAGTCCGCCGAGAGCGTGAGCGCGCCCGACCGTCCGTAGTCGTGCAGGTTGACGGCGAGCGGCTCCGCGGCCCACCCCGGGTGCAGCCAGTCGACCCAGACCGGGTCGCCCGACGTCGCCGGTTGGAAGTTGAATACCACGTCCGCGCCGGCGGCCGCGAGCGCGCCCGCGCCGTGCTGCGCGTGCGCGCCCCCCGCCGCGGTCCCCGAGGCCACGACGCGGGCCAGCATATCGAACCGGTCGGACCGGTGGACGGGCACGCGCACGGGCACCACGCGCATCACGAGCCCGTGCGTGCGGCGCGTAGCGTCCGTGCGGCGGTTGTGCAGGGGCACCGCCAGCGTCACGACCTCGCCGCCGCTCACCCGGTGCAGCGCACCACACACGGCCGCCGCGCAGAGGTTGGCGGCCGCGGCGTCGACGCCCCGGGGCGAGTCGGCGATCGCGGCGGCGACCGTGCGCAGGCGCGCCGTCCGGTCGGCGCCGAGGGGGACGACCAGCCGGCAGACCCGCCCGACGCCGCCCCGGGGTGTGCGGCCGTACGGGCGAAGCGGCTCGCGACGGTCGAGGGCTGCCCAGTACGCGTCGGCCGCGCGCGCAGCCGCGGTGCCGAGGGTCGCGCGCTCTGCGGCGACCACGTCCGCGAACGGTGGAGGGGTAGGGCGGGGCGGGGCGGGATCGCCGGCGCATTCGGCGCGGTAGTCGGCGAGCAGTTCTCCCCCGAGGATCGCGCGCAGCCAGCCGTCGGTGACGAGGTGGTGCGTGGCGAAGTACCACGCCACGCGCGCCGAGTCGAGCCGGAGCAGCGCCGTGTCGTAGCTGCGTCGGCCGAGGTCGAGCGGGGCGGCCCCGCGCGCACGCGCCCACTCCCGCGCGGCCTCCAGCGGGTCGGGCCGGTCCGAGAAGTCGAGCACCTCGTACGCAGGCGGCCGCTCGTCGGGGGCGTGCACCGTCTGCCGCGGCACGCCGTCGTGCTCGGTGACCGTCGTCCGCAGCGCCTCGCTGCGCGCGACGAGGGCGGCGAACGCGCGCCCGAACGCTGCCGCGTCGGTCGGCGCGTTCCAGACGCGGATCGCCGCCTGGTTGTAGAGCGGCACCCCGGCGTGCCGCTGCTCGTGGAGCCAGATGAGCAACTGCATCGCCGTGAGGTTCGTGCGCGCGTAGAGCGCGTCGAACGCTGCCCGCGTGGCGTCGGGGGTGGGCGCGGGCGCGGCGGCGGGCGGCAGCGCGGACAGCCGGCACTCCGGGTCCGCGACCGCGGCGTCGAGCACGGTCCGGAAGTCGGCGAGGAGAGCGTCCGCCTCCGCGGCCCCGACGCGCGCCGTGTCGTAGGCGAGCACGCAGGTCATCCCGTCGCGGCCGTCGTCGACGTCGAGCGACAGGCCGGCCGACTCCGGCGCGACGGGCACCGGGTGCGGCGAGATCGCGAGCCCGGGGACGGTCGCCTCGCCGGCCGCGAGGTTTCGGAAGTTGAACGTTGCCTGCACGAGGGGCGATGTCGCCCCGGCGCGCTCCGGGTTGAGGCGCTCGACGAGGCGCTCGAAGGGGACGGTCTGATGTGCGAACGCGCGGGCCGCCGCAGTCCGCACGCGCGCGACGAGCGCCTGCAACGACGGATCGCCGTCGGTGCGCGCCCGCAGGGGGAGCGTGTTGACGAAGCATCCGACGACCGGCTCGACCTCGGTGCGGGTCCGGCCGCTCACGACGACGCCGACGAGGAAGTCGTCCGCGCCCGTGCAGCGGGCGAGCACGGTCTCGTACGCCGCGAGGAGGACCATGAACGGCGTCGCTCCCTCGCGCCGCGCGAGCGCCCGAATGCCGTCGGCGGTCGCCAGCGGCACCCGCATCGCCGTGGTCGCCGCGCGTGGCGCCCCGGGACGGGATGGGGCGCCGCCGCCGCCGGGGAGGGCGAGCGTGCGCGGGGCGCCGGCGAGCGCGTCGACCCAGTACGCCTCGTCGGCGGCGAGCGCCGCGGCCGCCCCATCGCCGCGCTGCCAGGCGGCGTAGTCGGCGTAGGCGATCGGGAGCGCGGCGGGCGCCCACGTCTCGCCGCGCACGGCCACGGCGTACGCGGTCGTCAGCTCGCGCCGGACGATCCCCCGCGACCAGGCGTCGAACACCGCATGGTGCACGACGAGGAGGAAGACGTGCGACGCCGGGCCGCGGCGCACGAGCGTCGCCCGCGCGAGCGGGGCGCGGGCGAGGTCGAACGGGCGGCGCACCTCAGCGGCGAGCAGCGCGTCGAGCGCGGCGTCGGCGTCGCTCCCCGCCGTCCCATCCGCGGCGGGCGGCGCGGCGAGCACGGCGAGTCGCACGCGCGCCGCGTCGTCGACCACCTGCTGCGGTTCGCCATCCGGCCCGACGACGAGGCGCATGCGGAGCGCGTCGTGGCGCGCGACCACGGCGTCGAGCGCCTGCTGCAGCGCGGCCTCGTCCAGCGGTCCATCGATGCGCAGGGCGAGCGGCGTGCTCGCGCCCGGCCGTCCGGGGTCCAGCTGCTGGAGGAACCAGAGCCGCCGTTGGGCGAACGAGAGCGGCGCCGCGTCCCGCGCCGGCCGCGGCGCGATGCGCGAGCGGCCGCCCATGGCGACCGTCGTCACGAGTTTGCGAGCGCCGGCGTGCCGGTCGCGCCGCACGCCGCATCGACGGCGGCGGCGAGCGCGCGCACCGTCGGCGTCTCGAAGAACGCGAACAGCGGCACGTCGCACCCCACGGCGTCGGCCACGCGCGCGACCAGCTGCGTGGCGAGCACCGAATCGCCGCCGCGGGTGAAGAAGTTGTCGGCGACGCCGACGTGGTCGACGCCGAGCACCGTCGCGCAGAGCACGGCGATGCGGGCCTCGGTCGGGGTGGCGGGCGCGACGTAGTCCTCGTGCGGCGCGTCGTCGCGGAGGGGCGCGTCGATGCCGAGCGCGGCGGCGAGGCCGATGCGCTGAAGCTTGCCCGTCGGGCCGGTCGGGATCGCCGGGACGAGCAGCACGCGCTGCGGCACCTTGAACGGGGCCAGGCGGCTCGCGACGAACTGGCGCAGGGCTGCCTCGGTGATCTCCGTGCCCGGTCGCGCGACGACGGCGGCGGCAACGACCTCGCCGAGGGTGGCGTGCGGGGCCGCGAAGGCGACGGCCTGCGCGACCGCCGGGTGGGCGAGCAGGACCTCGTCCACCTCGCGCGGCGCGATCTTCTCGCCGCCGCGGTTGATCAGCTCCTTGAGTCGTCCGGTGAGGACGAGGTAGCCGTCGGCGTCGAGGTAGCCCTGGTCGCCCGTACGGAACCAGGGGCCCGCCCAGGGCTGGGGCGCGTCGGCCGGCAGGTCGCGGTAGCCGCGCGTCACGTTGGGGCCGTGCACGCACACCTCGCCCACGGTTCCGGGTGGGAGTGGCGCGCCGGACGGGTCGAGGACGGCGATCGCGGGGCCGGCCGCACGGCCCACCGAGCCGGGCTTGCGCGTGCCGGGCGGGAGCGGGTTGCTCGCCATCTGGTGGGCGGCCTCGGTCATTCCGTAGGCCTCGACGACGGGCGCGCCGAGCGCGGCCTCGAGCGCGGCCATCGTCGCGGGCGCGAGCGGGGCCGACGACGAGCGGGCGAAGCGGAGCGGGCGTCGCGCGATGACGTCGCGGTGGGCCGCCGCGCGCTCCAGCACGGCCTGGTGGATCGTCGGCACGGCCGTGTACCACGTCGGGGCGAGCTCATCGACCCAGGCGAAGAAGCGCGGCGCCTGGAATCCCGGCGCGCACGCCACGCTCGCCCCGGCGGCGAGGGTGCCGAGCAGGGCGCCGACGAGGCCGTGTATGTGGAACAGCGGCATCACGTTGAGGCAGCGATCGGCCGGCGTGAGCGCGAGGGCGGCCGCGACGTGGGCGGCGGAGGCGGTGAGGTTGGCGTGCGTGAGCGGAACGACCTTCGCGCGCGACGTCGTACCCGAGGTGTGAAGGACGAGCGCGACGTCGTCGGGGCGGGCGCGCGTGCCGGATCCGCTGCCGTGCGCCGGGGCGTCGAGGGTGAACCGGCCGGCCGCTGCGCCGGCCGGCACGTCGAGCGTGAGCGTCGGGATCCCGCGTGCGGCGGCCACCGCGCGGGCGGCGCTCGCATCGGCGCCGGCGATCAGCGCACGTGGCCGGAGGTCGTCGAAGAAGAACGCCAGCTCAGCCGCACCGTACGCGGGGTTGAGCGGCGCCGCGACGGCCGCGGCCGCGACGCCGAGGAACGCCGTTGCGGCGTCCGGGCCGTTGGGGAGGACGAGCGCGACCGCGTCGTCGCGCCCGACACCGGCGGTGCGCAGCATGGCGGCAACGTGCTCGACGTGGGCGAGCAGGGCGGCATACGTGAGCGCGGGGCGGTCGGGCGCGTCGGCGGCGAGGATCGCGGGGGCGGTACCGGAATGCCGCGCCTGCGTGGTGAGCAGGTCGTGGATCGTCACGAAGGGGCCGGGACGGCGGGGTCGAACGGGGCGGGGCGAGCGGGCACCAGGCGGGCACCGGGCGGGAGGCGCGGCGCTGTTCCGAGATTCGACGCCGGGCGTCCACCACGTTAGCGTGCGGCGCAGCTCACCCACGAGTTCGGTGTCGCGTCCACGATCGGTCCGGGGGGTCGCCGCCGCGTGCGCACGTGCCTGCTGCGCAAACGACGACGCAGCGTACCCCCCGCGCAGTCTCCATAGATCCTCCACATGCTCGCGCCCGACACGTTGAGCTTTCTGTTCGTCGCCGGGCTGGTCGGGGGCGCGTTGAACGCGGCGGCCGGCGGTGGGTCGTTCATCACGCTCCCCGCGCTGGTCTACGCGGGGCTGCCCGCGGTCGCCGCGAGCGCGTCGAGTACCGTCGCCCTCTTTCCTGGCCGCGTGACGAGCGCGTGGGTCTACCGGAACGACCTCGCCGGGTTCGGCGGTGTGTCGCTCCGCGCGCTGCTCGCGGCGAGCCTGGGCGGCGGCGCGGTCGGCGCGATGTTGCTGTTGCACACGTCGGCGGCGCGTTTCGATGCCGTCGTGCCGTGGCTGTTGCTGGCCGCCACGGTCACGTTCGCCGCCGGACCGCGGCTGAGCGCGATCCGGCGGACGGCCGCGCACGCCCCGCCGGCGATCCTGATCGTCGGGCAGTTTCTACTCTGCGCTTACAGCGGGTACTTCGGCGGCGCGGTCGGGATCATGACGCTCGCCCTGTGGAGCCTGGCTGGGGTGCCGGACGTGCGGGCGATGAACGCCGTAAAGACGGTGCTCCTCGGCGTTTCGAACTCCGTGTCGGTCCTGTGCTTCGTCGCCGCCCGCGCGGTGCACTGGCCGGTGGCAGGCGCGATGCTCCTCGGCGCCGCGCTGGGCGGGTACGCCGGCGCGCACCTGACGCGGCGGGTCACCGCCCAGCACCTGCGGATCGGGCTCACCGTCTTCAACGTGGCGGTGACCGGAGCGTTCTTTCTGAAGCTGACGCGCTGAAACTGACGCACTGAAGCTGACGCGCTGGCGCGGTCGCTACTCGCGGACGGGCCTCATGTGCCGGGTGCGCACGAGGATCACCCCGTTCGCCGCGCGCGACCCGTAGATACTGGCTTCCGCGTCCTTGAGGACGTCGATCCGTTCCACGTCCTGAGGCGCGATGCTGTTCAGGACCCCGACCCCGTCGTTCACGGGCACTCCGTCGATCACGAACAACGGGTCGCTGTGCACGGTGGAGGTGAGCGACGTCGATCCACGCACCACGACCGAGTAGCTGCCGTCACCGTGCGGCGTGACCATGACGCCCGGCACACGCTGCAACAGCTCCTCGACGCGCACCATGTGCTGGGTCCGCGTCTCGTCGCCCGACACGCTCGCCACGCTGCCCGTGGTGTGCCGGCGGTCCTGCATGCCGTAGCCGACCTGCACGCTGTCGCTCGGCCGCGTGCCCGCGCGCCCCGCGACCGTCCGCGAGGGGGCCGGCGCAGTCGCGCCAGCAGTCGCCCCGGCGGCCGCCCCCCCGCTCGCACAGCCGACCGTCACCGCCGCCACGACCAGCCCCCACGTCCCCACGACCCCACACCGCCGACATCCAGTGCTCGCGCGCATTCTTCCACCCCTTCTCGGCATCGCCGAGTCTGGTTGGGCCAACGTGCAACGCCCGCCGCGCATCGACAGGCCCTGCACACTGGGGCATGGGACGCACGCGCGCCAGCCCACCCCGCGCGCATGCTCCGGCGAGCGCAAGACTTCGAGTCGACTCCGGGTCGGTGCCGTATCGTTGACATCGCCCCTGGATTGGCTAGATATGCACTGTTCCTGCATATCTAACCGGAGTCGTCCATGTCCCGCCCGTCGTCGCACACCGCTGTCCGCACGATCGCGCTCGCCTACTCCGGCGGGCTCGACACGTCGATCATCGTGCCCTGGCTCAAGGAGCACTACCAGGGGGCGAAGGTCGTCTGCGTGGCGGCCGACATCGGTCAGGGTGACGAACTGGATGGCGTGCGGCAGAAGGCGATCGCGTCGGGCGCGGACGCGTGCTACATCGAGGATTTGCGCGAGGAGTTCGTCCGCGACTTCATCTTCCCGACGCTCCGCGCCGGCGCGATCTACGACCGCAAGTACCTGCTCGGCACGTCGATGGCCCGCCCGCTCATCGCGCGCCGCCAGGTCGAGATTGCGCGCCAGGTGGGCGCCGACGCGCTCGCCCACGGCTGCACCGGCAAGGGGAACGACCAGGTTCGTTTCGAGCTGACCTACATGGCGTTCGCGCCCGAGCTCCCCGTCATCGCGCCGTGGCGCGAGTGGGACATCCGCTCGCGCGATGACGCGCTCCGCTACGCGGCCGCGAAGGGCGTCCCCGTGGCCGCGACGCTGACCAAGATCTACTCGCGCGACTGTAACATCTGGCACCTCTCGCACGAGGGCGGGCAGCTCGAGAACCCGGCCGTCGCGCCGGCCGACGACATGTTCCAGCTCACCGCCGACCCGGTGACCGCCGCCCCCGACGCGCCCGAGCAGGTGGCCGTCAGCTTCGAGCAGGGCACGCCGGTGGCCGTCGACGGTGAGCGCCTCGCGCCCGTCGCCCTCCTCGAGCGCCTCAACACGTTGGGCGCGCGCCATGGGGTCGGCCGCATCGACCTCGTCGAGGACCGCCTCATCGGCATGAAGTCGCGCGGCGTCTACGAGACGCCGGGCGGCACCATCCTCTACGCCGCGCATTCCGAGCTGGAGCAGCTCGTGCTCGACCGCCGCACGCTCGCCGCCAAGGACGTCATCGCGCCGCGCTACGCGGACCTGGTCTACGAGGGGCGCTGGTGGACGACCGAGCGCGAGGCATACGACGCGTTCGTGAACGTGACGCAGATGCGCGTCTCGGGCACCGTCACGCTGCGCCTGTTCAAGGGGTCGGCGACCGTCATCGGGCGCGAGAGTCCGCACGCCCTCTACGACGAGCGTTTCGTGACGTTCGGCGAGGACGACGTCTACCAGCAGTCCGACGCGGCCGGCTTCATCCGCCTGTACGGCCTGTCGCAGCGCGTGCGCGCGCTGAAGGACCTGGAGCAGGCGGGCGCGGTCCCGCCGAGCCCCGCGCCGCTCGCGACCGTGCCGGCCGCGGAGGCCGCGACCGACGCGCCGATCGAGTCCGGGGACGCGAAGTTCCCGACCGTCGAGGCCGAACAGAGCGAGCCCGTGCTCGCCGGAGACTGACGCGGCGGAGCGTTCCGCCAGCTCGTCGTCCCGAGCGGAGCCCTCGCTCCGCTCGGGACGACATCTTTGTCGCATGACTTCATCCAACGCCCCGTCCCACAAGCTCTGGGGCGGCCGCTTCGCGGGTGGCCCCTCCCCGCTCCTCGACGCGATCAACCGCAGCATCGGCGTCGACCTCCGCCTCTGGCCCTTCGACGTCCGTCTGTCGCAGGCGTGGGCTGCCGCGCTGGCCGAGGGCGGCGTGCTGACGGCCGACGAGCGCGACGTGATCGTCGCGGGGCTCGACCGGGTGGCCGAGCGGATCGCCGCCGGCGAGCCCCCGACCGCGGCGGACGAGGACGTGCACACGTTCATCGATCGGCTACTGCACGAGACGTTAGGCGGAGCGCCCGCTGCTGGAAAGCTGCACACCGGGCGCAGCCGCAACGACCAGGTCGCGACCGCGACGCGCCTGTGGGCGATGGACGCGTGCGGCCGCGTCGACGCGGCCGCACGCGATCTGCAGGCGGTGCTCGTCGAGCGGGCCGCGGGGCTGCAGGACGCGCTGATGCCCGCCTACACGCACCTGCAGCGCGCGCAGCCCGTGTCGGTGGCGCACGGGTTGCTGGCGCACGTGTGGCCGCTCGCGCGCGACCGGCGCCGGATCGCCGCCGCGGCGCGCGGTGCGTCGACGATGCCGTTAGGCTCGGGGGCGATCGCGGGTTCGGCGTTCCCGGTTCCGCGCGAGTCACTCCGCCGCGCGCTCGGCTTCGAGGCGGTGAGCGAGAACAGCATCGACGCGGTGGGCGACCGCGACTTCGTGGCCGAGCTCCTGTTCGCGCTCGCGCTGATGGGGGCGCACCTGTCGCGGTTGGCCGAGGACCTGATCCTCTTTGGCTCGAGCGAGTTCGGCTTCGTGCGCTTCGGCGACGGCTTCTCGACCGGCTCCAGCATGATGCCGCAGAAGCGGAACCCCGACGCGCTGGAGCTCGCCCGCGGCGCGGCCGCGCGTGCGTTAGGCGACCTCGTCGCGATGCTCGGTGCGCTCAAGGGGCTGCCGAGCGGCTACAACAAGGACCTGCAGGACGACAAGCGCGCGCTGTTCGACGCCGTCGACCTCGCGCTCGTGGTCCTGCCCGCGGTCGCGGGCACGGTGGCCGAGCTGACGTTCGACGCGGCGCGGCTGCGCGCGGCGGTGACGCCGGCGATGATGGCCACCGACCTCGCCGACCACATGGTGCGGCGCGGGGCGACGTTCCGCGAGGCGCACGGGGCCGTCGGCGCGCTCGTGCGTGCGGCGGAGGAGGAGGGGGTGGAGCTGGACGCGTTAGGCGCCGAGCGGTTCGCGGCGGCGCACCCCGCGCTCGCCGACGCGGGCCCCGCGCTCGCGCCCGAGGCGAGCGTGGCGCAGCGGGAGCTGCCGGGCGGGACGGGGCCGCATGCAGTGCGGGCGCAGGTCGAGGCGGCGCGCGCGGTGGTGGGGGGCTGAGGTAGCGGATGCGGCGCGTGACGACACGCGCCGTATCAACGCCGCCCCATCACCGCCTCCGCCGCCCCCGTCCCGCCCCGCGCCGCTCCCTCGAACGAACTCGAGTGCGCCGTCTCGCTCGCCCGCCACAGCCCGGGCAGCGAGGTCGCCGCGCTCGTGCGCCGCGCGCGGGTGCCCGGCGGTTGCGGGAACTGGGCGTAAGGCACCCGCTCGACCGCGACGCGCGCG
>DASWUT010000659.1:0-1939 GCA_036401455.1 Gemmatirosa sp.
ACAACCGCCCGAGCGCCGCGCCCGGGGCGGTTCCCGTGCGGCCGGGAACGAGCCCGACCAGTTGGTACACCACCCCCGAGAACGTCCAACACATCGCGTACGTCGGAACGGACGGGATCATTCACGAGCTCTTTTTCTTCATCGGTGGGATGCTGGGGTGGCAGCACAACGTGCCGGGCGCGGCCGCGGGCGCCGTCCCGGTGGCACCCGGGACGAGTCCGACGAGCTGGTATACCACGCCCGAGAACGTGCAGCACGTCGCCTACGTCGGGACTGATGCGTTAGTCCACGAACTGTTCTTTCGCATCGGCGCCGGGCAGCCCTGGCTGCACAACGTGCCGAGCGCTGCGGCCGGCGCCGTGCCCGTGCGCGCCGGGACGAGTCCGACCAGTTGGTACACGACCCCCGAGAACGTCCAGCACATCGCGTACGTCGGAACGGACGGGCTCGTGCACGAGCTCTTTTTCTTCATCGGCGGGACCCAGGGCTGGTTGCACAACGTCCCGAACGTCGCCGCGGGGGCGGTGCCCGTGCGGGTCGGGACGAGCCCGACCAGCTGGTATACCACGCCCGAGAACGTCCAGCACATTGCGTACGTCGGCGTCGATGCGCAGGTGCACGAGCTGTTCTACTTCATCGGCCAAACGCGGGGGTGGTTGCACAACGTGCCGAGCGCTGCGCAGGGCGCGCTACCCGTAGCGCCGGGGACAAGCCCGACGAGCTGGTATACGACGCCCGAGAATGTGCAGCACGTCGCCTACGTGGGCACGGACGTGCAGATCCACGAGCTGTTCTTTCGCATTGGCGCTGGCCAGCCGTGGCTGCACAACCTGCCCGGCGCGGCAGCCGGTGCCGTCCCGGTGGGGCCTGGAACGAGTCCGACGAGCTGGTATACGACGCCGGAGAACGTAGAACACGTGGCGTACGTCGGCACCGACGAGCTCCTTCACGAGCTGTTTTTCCAGATCGGCTGAGGCGCCGGTGTGGGTGGGCCGGGACGCCGTCAGCCCGCGACAGCGTTCGGGTCGTGGGGCTGGAGTTCACCTGTTTCGGATACACATCTACACGGCGATGTTAGTCTGACCGCTGGAGCCCGCGCCTCGGCACGGTGGCTCCAGCCGCCTTTGTCGTGTCCGGGGGTGCGATCCCGGCCGATGGTACAGGCGGGGCATCGAGGTGGAGGGCGCGCGCTGCGCCCCCGCTCCCCTCACCACCGGAGGCCAGCCGTGACCGAGTCCGCCGAGATCGCGCCGTCCCGCGTGCCCGCGTCGATGACGCCCGATGAGAAGGTCGCCTTCGCCGCGCAGTTCCCCGTCCACGTCGGCGTCGATACTGGCAAGAGCTTCCACAAGCTCGTGGCCCGCGGCGCCGACGGACGCCGGACGAAGGCGCTCCGGGTCGACGTAGCGCGCGCGAGCTTCGAGGCCGCGCATCAGTTCCTGACGGAGACGTTCGGCGTCGCGCCCGGCCAAGTGCTCGTCGGACTCGAGTTCGCCGGGCATCACGGGTTCACGTTCACCGAATACCTCCGAGGGCAGGGCTACGCCGTCGTCGCGGTCCTGCCGTCGGTGACCAAGAAGCTGAAGGAGATCGAGGACAACAGCCCGCGGAAGGACGACGCCAAGGACGCCGCCCAAGTGTGTAAGCTGCTCGCGAGCGGGCTGTTCGTCGGCGTGGCGCAGCTGAGCGAGCCGGTGGCCGAGATGCGCGTGCTGGCGACCGAGCGGCACCGATTGAGCGTGGAGGCCACGCGCCTGCGCAACCGGCTTCACGGCTGCCTCGACCAGGCGTGGCCGGAGTTCGCCGCGCACTTCGCGCTGCTCGTCGCGCCGACCCCGCTCGCGGTGCTCCGCCGCTGGCCGCTGCCCGCGGACGTGACGGCGGCCGACCCGCGCACCGTGCGGGCGCTCGTGGAGCGCGTCTCGCGCAATCACATCGG
>DASWUT010000660.1:0-4475 GCA_036401455.1 Gemmatirosa sp.
GAGCCCGCGCGACGCGACGCCGAGCGACGCGACGCCGAGCGACGCGACGCTGGGCGACGCGCTGCCGACCGGCACCCGGGAGACGGCGGACGCCGCGGCGCGCGCACCGATCGCGCCCGACTCCCAGTGGGAGCTCTGGGAGGTGTTCACGCAGGAAGCCCAGGGCGCGCCGCACGAGCACGCGGGGAGCGTTCGCGCGACGGACGCGGCGCACGCGATTCAGAACGCGCGCGACGTGTACGGACGGCGTGGGCGCGTACTCTCGATGTGGGTCGTCCCGACGTCCGCGATCGCGGCGACGTCGCCGGACGACGCCGAGCCGTTCTTCGACCCCGCCGCCGACAAGCCATACCGGCATCCGCACTTCTACAAGGTGCCGCGCGGGGTGCGAGGCGTATGACGGACGTCGCGATGCTCCACGCCCCGGCTGAAGCGGTGTTGCGACTGGCCGACGACCGGCTCGTACTCGGCCATCGGCTGTCGGAGTGGTGCGGGCACGCGCCGATCCTCGAAGAGGACATCGCGCTCGGCAACATCGCGCTGGATCTGCTCGGGCAGGCGCAGGGGCTGCTCAAGCTCGCCGGTGCGCTCGAGGGACGTGGACGCGACGAGGACGCGCTCGCCTACTGGCGCGGTGCCGGCGAGTTCCGGAACGTGCTGCTCGTCGAACTGCCGCGGGGCGATTTCGCGCACACGATGGTGCGTCAATTCCTGTTCGACGCGTACGACGTGCTGGCGACCGAACGCCTCGCCGCGTCGCCTCACGCGGACCTCGCCGGGATCATGGCCAAGGCGCACAAGGAGGCGCGGTACCACGTGCGCCACAGCGGCGACTGGGTCGTGCGACTCGGCGACGGCACGGACGAGAGTCACGCGCGAGCGCAGAGCGCGCTCGACGCGCTGTGGCCGTACGCGGCGGAGCTCTTCGCAGCGGACGCGGTGGACGCGGCGGCGATCGACACTGGCGTCGGGATCGATCCACGCGCACTCCGCGAAGAATGGCAGGCCGCGGTCGCCGCGGTGCTGGCCGACGCGACGCTCGCCCCGCCGTCGGCGTTGCCGCCCGACGACGACGGAGGCACCGGACGCATCGGACGTCACACCGAGCACCTCGCGGCGATGCTCGCGGAGATGCAGTCGGTCGCGCGAGCGCACCCGGGCGCAGGCTGGTAGCCGGAGGAGGCGCGCGTGACGCGACTTTCACCCGCCGAACTCGCGCGGCTGTTAGGCGACGGCTGGGATGCGCCGCCGGCGGCAGATGCCGTCGCACCCCGACCGTCGCGCGCGCCGGCCGCGGCGCCGACCGAGGCTGCGGTGTGGGTCGCGCTCGCCGAGGTGCCGGATCCGGAGGTACCCGCGATCTCGGTGGTCGACCTCGGGATCGTGCGCGGCGTGGCGGTGGCCGAAGACGGCGCCGTCACGGTGACGATCACGCCGACCTACTCCGGCTGCCCGGCAATGCGCGAGATCGAACGCGACGTGCGCGCTGCGCTCGTTCAGCGTGGCTGGGCGGACGTGCGGATCGACACGGTGTACGCGCCTGCGTGGACGACCGAGTGGATGAGCGACGCCGCGCGCGAGAAGCTACGCGCGTACGGAATCGCGCCACCGCGGGTCGGCGGCGCGGCGCTGGTGACGTTGCGCCGCGCGCCGCGCGCGGAACAGACGATGCCGGTCGAACCGGTGCCCGTGCCCTGCCCGCGGTGCGGGTCGACGGACACGCGGCTTCAGAGCGCGTTTGGCTCGACGGCGTGCAAGGCGATGCACGCCTGCGTCGCGTGTGGCGAGCCGTTCGAGGAGTTCAAGCCGATCTGACGGCGACCCCGGCCTGGACAGGCCGAGGCAGGTTCCGCCCGTCAGCGGATGAACGTCGTGCTCTGCCGCAGCTGCTGCTCGATGTTGAACTGGACGATGCTGCCGCGGTGCACGTTGAGAACGCCCGTCGTCGCGCGCCCGAACCCGCCGACCGGGACGGCGACGACGCGAAGGTCGTGGACGTCGAACTGCTGCGGGTCGATGACGAAGGTTTGCAGGTTCGGCCCGCTCGCTTCACCGAGTCGGGTCGGTACGCCGTCGCTCACGAGGTACAGGTCGAGCGGACCGACGTAGTTGCTCCTGACCTGCACCTGGACGACGTTCGTGTCGACGAAGACGCGTGGGGCATTGCCCGAGCTGCCTTTCCCGCCTCCCGCGCCGCCTGAGGCGCAAGCGGCCGCGACGGCGATGGCGAAGGGAGCAACACAACGAAGGGCGGCGGCACGCATGGTCTGTCTCCTGAGCGAAATGGGCGCGCGGGGGCGTTGCAGGACGGGGGCCAGTGTCGCGCCAGCGCTCGATCATTTGGCGCCAAGTTCGCTCGACGTCACGTCCGCCGCTGGCGGCGCGTGCCGGCGCGGTCAGACCGTGAGGAGCGCCTCCGCTCGGGCGATGATGCCGTCGACAGAGGGGAGCACCGCGTCGAGCAGCGTCGGGTGGTAGGGCATCGGGATGTCGTCCACGCAGTAGCGCTCGACGGGCGCGTCGAGCCACCAGAACGCGTCGCGCGCGAGCACGGCGGCAATCTCGGCGCCGAACCCGGCAGTGCGCGTGTCCTCGTGGACGATGAGGCAACGGCCCGTGCGTTGGACCGAGGCAAGCACGGCCGCGCGATCCCACGGCGCGACCGTTCGCAGGTCGAGGAGATCGATCGCGGCGTCGCCGTGCCGGGCGGCGAGCGTGTCGGCCGCCTCGACGCAGCGGTGCGTCAGGGCGCCCCACGTCACGATCGTCAACCGCGAGCCGTCGCGCAGTCGCGCCGCGCGTCCGAACGGCAGGACGTAGTCGTCGCCCGGGTAGGGCGCGCTGCCGTCGCTCGTCATCAGCAGCGCGCGGTGCTCGAAGAAGATCGTCGGGTTGGGGGAGCGCATCGCCGCGCGCAGCAGGCCGACCGCGTCGGCGGCATTCGACGGGATCGCCACCTGCCAGCCGAGCGCGTGCGCGAAGCGCACCTCGTCGGAGAGCGAGTGCCAGGGGTCGCCGACGTCCTTGCCGAAGCCGCCGGGCATGCGGACGACGATCGGCGCGCAGAACCGGTTCGCGGTGCGCCAGCGAACCGTGCCGCAGTTGTTGAGCTGCTCGGTCGCCGGGTCGGCGTACTTGCGGAACTGGATCTCCGCGACGGGCACGAGGCCGCTGTACGCCATGCCCACGGCGCGGCCGATGATCCCTTCTTCCGAGAGCGACGTGTCGAACACGCGCGCGTCACCGAAGCGCTTCTGCAGTCCTTCGGTGACGAGGTGCACGCCGCCCTTGACGCCGACGTCCTCGCCGAAGACGAGAAGCTTGGGGTTCCGTTCAAGTTCAAGGTCAAGCGTGCGGCGGACGGCTTCGGCGAATCGGAGCGCGGGGCCGTTAGGCTCCGCGCGGTCGGTGCCGCCGAGTGCGTCGCGTTCGGCGTCGCTCAGCCCGCCGACGGCGACGGGGTCCTCGGAAGTGAGCGGCTCGGCGACGACGAAGCGCTTCACGCGCGCGGGATCGCTGACGGGTCGCGCGCGGGCGGCGGCGAGCGCGTCGGCAACATCGCGCGCGACCTCTTCTTCCAGCGTGCGCCAGTCGGCGTCGGACATGCCGTTGGCGAGCGCGTGGTCGCGAAGCCGCGGCAGCGGGTCACGCGCTTCGTCGGCGGCGATAGCTTCGGCCGTTCGGTAGCCTTTCTGGTTGTCCGGGCCGGAGTGACTCGACAGTCGTGGGACGGTCAGGCGTACGAGGGCGGGGCCGTCACCCCGGCGCACGTGGGCGACCCCATCAATCAGGCGCGCGGCGGCGTCGGCCGGGTCGGTGCCGTCGCCGTCCAGCACGTGCAGGCCAGCGAAGGCGGCGAGGTTGCTCGCGATGTTGCCGCCCGGCGTCTGGAAGCTGGACGGGACCGAGATTCCGAGCCCGTTATCTTCGACGTAGAAGAGCATCGGGAGCCTGAGCGTCGTCGCCATCGTGAGGGCGGACCAGAATCCGCTCGTCGCGACGCTCGCCTCGCCGCCGAGGGCAACGCCGAGCGCGCCGTCCCAGCGTGCATCGCCGAGCACGTCGCGGTGGTAGCGAATGCTCTGCGCCCAACCGGCGACGGGAGTGTACTGGCCGCCGACGTCCCCGGCCATCGGGAGCACCTGCGGACCGTCGACGCGCGGCAAGTTGCAAACGACGCCGATGTCGCGCCCATCGCTGAAGCCGCCCGACCGGCCGAGCGGGCTGGCGAGCGCATCCTCAAGGGAGAGCCCGAGCGAGAGGAGCAGCGGGCGGGACCGGTAGTACGCGCCGGCCGCGTCACGCGGATGATCGAGGAGCGCGCCAAGGATGCACTGTGCGACATCGTGTCCGCGCGCGGAGAACTGGTAGAGCACGACGTGCTCGCGCGGGACCGTCGCCCGGTTGCGGTTCGTGGCCTCCTCCGCCTCGTCGAGCGCGCGCGAGACGAGCGCGTGGCGGGCGACGCGCCGCCA
>DASWUT010000661.1:0-4317 GCA_036401455.1 Gemmatirosa sp.
CCTCGCCAGTGGTATCGCGCCAGCCGAGGAGGTGACGTGCGAGATGGTCGCTGCCGTCGACGTCGAGGAAGGGGCAGGTCTGTTCGACGACGAAGACGAGTGCGCGGAGTTGGAGCGCGGCGTAGAGGTCGCCCAGGGAGAGTTCGGCGAAGGGGGCGCAGCGCCAGTCGAGCGCGGGCGGGGCGGCGCGGGTCACGACGTGGCGGGGGCGCCCGGGTCGGACTCGGCGGCGCGATCGGCGCCGCGGCGCGCGGGGAGAGCGAAGCAGAACACGGTCCCGACGTCCGGGAATTCGACCCAGACGCGGCCGCCTAACGCGCGGACCGTCTCGCGAACGATGCTCAGGCCGAGGCCCGTGCCTTCGACGTGGGACGCGGAGTGCTCGTGAGCGCGGAAGAAGCGGCGGAAGAGACCATCACGCTGCGGCTCGGGGACGCCGAGCCCGTTGTCGCGGACGCGAACGATCACCTCGGGACCCGACTCGGCGTCGGAGGCGAGCTCGCCGTCGACGACGACCCAGCGGGCGGGCTTGGCGGGGTCGGCGTACTTGACGGCGTTGGACACGAGGTTGGTGAGGCAGAGCTCGACCGCGGCGGCGTTGACCTCGACCTCGGGGAGCGTTTCGACGCGGACGTCGACACGATGGGCCGCGGCGAAATCGCGGAGCGAGCGCGCCGCCTCGGCGGCCGCGCGCGGGAGCAGGACGTGGCGCTGCTGGCGCGTGTCGGCCTGCCCCATGCGGGAGAGCTCGAGCAGATTCTCGAGAGTGGCGCGCATGCCGTCGACGTTGCGGACGACGACGTCGGCCATCGCGCGCCGGTCAGCGTCGGGAAGCTCGATCAGACCCAACAGCTGCGCCGCGCCCGAGGCCGCGCCGATGCGGTTGCGGAACTCGTGGGCGAGCGTGCGGTTGAAGGCGCGCAGACGCTCGTCGCGCTCGTGCAGGCGCTCGGTGGTGCGCTGCAGGAACTGGACGGTCGTGGCCTGCTGGATGAGCGTGATGGCGTGGAACACGCGATGCGCGCAGACGAACAGCTCGGCGCGCGAGCAATCCTCGGGGATCTCGTCGACGATGGTCGTGAGGAACGCGTAGAGGATGCCGCCGAGGATCTCGTACTCTTTCAGCACCTCGTAGGCGTCGAAGCCCTGCGCGTGGCGGAGCGCGCCTAACTCCATCGCCTTGGCGATGACGGAGGAGTCGGCCTGCACGGCCGCGCCGGGGTGCTCGATGTAGTCAGCGACACCGGCGAGGAGGAGCGGGACGTGGTCGAGCAGCTCGTCGGTCGGGAAGACGCGGTTGGCGTCGAGCGAGACGCGGTGCGTGATGCGCTCGAGCCAGCGAGCGGTGAGCTCGTCGCGCGCGTCGCGCAGACGCCGGGCGAGGGTGAGGGCGAGCGGGCAGGGCACCTGCGCCGCGTCGACGGTCACCGTTTGCACGCCACCAGGCGGCGTTCCGGGGGCATCGCTCACCGGGCGAGTTCCTCGACGGCGAGACGGCCGAGTCCCGGATAGTCCTTGTCGAAGTGGTGCGCGCCGCCGCGCACGATCTTGTGCAACGTCGGCGTGTCGGGGCCGGTCTTGCAGGCGGACTCGGTCTCGTCGGCGCCATAGACGCAGAACGCGCGGGGCGTCGGGCGCGCGACCATGCGGGCCAGCTCGGGTGCGACGGGGATGTCGCTGGCGCGGTGCGGGTTGGAGAAGAGATCGAAGAAGTGGAACTCGAAGCTCGCGTTCTGCTCGGGGCCGTACATGCCGACGAGCGCGACGCGCTCGAGCACGTCGCTGGCCATCCGGTTGACGATGAACGGCGCGAACTCGGCGCCGCGCGAGAAGCCGAGGAGCATGACGCGGTCGCGGTTCCAGCGCGTGGTGTAGGCGCGGGCGATGCGTTCGATGTCGTGCGTGAGGCCGTCGGGGGTACGCTTGCCGTGCTCGAGGTAGGCGCGGACCTTGAGGCCGACGACGGGAACGCCGCCCGCGGCGACGGCGCCGGCGATCCCCTTGTCGATCGCGGCCCAGTCGCCGTCGCCGGTGATGAGGATGGCGAACGTGTGCTGGGCGGCGGGCGACGGGGACATCGCCGCCGCCGCGGCCGGGACCTCGACGAGTGGAAGGTCGCGGACGTCGGGGGTGGCGGGCTGCTGAGCGGCTGCCGACGAGGCGAGCAGAGCAGCGGCAGCGAAGGAGAATCGGTGCGCCATGACTCGCCAACAATAGCGTTCTCGCGCCGCGCTCACGATGTCACGGGCAGCGCTCACCGGGCCACCACGCCTTTGAGGCCGCCCGAAATGAGCGCGGTGACGTTGGCGAGAATGCGCGGCAGCGCGAGGCCGCCCGGCGACGCGAGATAGCGCGGTTCCCAGACCGGGTCGAACTTCTCCTTGTAACGGCGGAGACCCTGGAAGTTGTAGAAGTTCTCGCCGTGCTGGTACACGAGCGCGCCCGCGCGAATCCAGAGCGGGGCGAGGGAGCGGCTCTCGAAGCCGGAGAGGGGCGCCATGCCGAGGTTGAACTCCTCGTACCCCTGCGCCTTTCCCCACAGCATGAGCTGCAGGAAGAGGTACTCCATCACGCTCTCGGGGGCGTCGGGCGAGTAGCGCATGAGATCCATCGACAGTTCGCGCTTGTCGGCGCCCTGCCAGAGGTTGGCGAAGGCGACGATCTGGTCGCCGGTCCGGTCGCCGCCATCGTGGTGCGGGGCGCGGATGAGGGCGAGCGGGAAGTGACGCAGGTAGGGCTCGTCGAAGTAGCCTAACGAGAAGCCCTTCTCGCGCACACGCTTGCTGGCGAGCCAGGCGTCGCTCACGCGTCGCAGTTCGGGAAGGAGGGCGGGGACCTGGTCGGGACCGACGACCTCGAAACGCACGCCGGTCTTGTCGACGGAGTTCACGATACGACGCATGCTCTTTCGCGCGCCGCCGTCGAGCGTGAACCTGGGAAGCGGGATGCGCGCCTCCTCGCCGAGCTTGAGGAGGGTCAGGCCGAGATCGATGTAGAGGGGCAGGTGGTCGACGCTGACCTGGTAGAAGACGGGCCAGCCACCGTGTTCGTCGGCGGCCTCCTTGAATTTCCACGCGAGCTCGGCGTGTTCCTCGACCGGGCCGACGGGGTCGCCTAACGCGACCCAGCTGCGGCCGGAGACGCCGTACATGACGAAGGCGTTGCCACGCGCCGAGAAGCGCAGCGACTTGTCGCCGAGGAGGGCGAGGTTGGCCTCGGTGTTGGGCGCGGCAGCGACGATGGCGGCGGCGCGCTCGAGGTCGGCGGGCGCCGGGGGCTCGGGGTCGGCGGGGGCGTGGCGGAGGAGTCGAGCGAGGCCGAAGAGGAGCAGTCCGCCCGCCGCGCCAACGGTCGCGCGCAGGAAGCGCGGCGCGTCGCCGCGCACCGTGAAGCGCCACCAGAGGTCGTTGGAATACTCGACGTGCTTGTACGAGAAGAAGCCGAGCCAGACCGAGATGCCGAGGACGAGGGCGACGGCGACCGTCCACCCTGGCGTGAACGACTCGCTCATCAGCGCGGCCTTTCGGTAGAAGGCCTTGCGGCTCGGCAGGAGCGCGGCGAGCACGAGGGCGAGGATGATCGCCTCCTCGTAGTCGAGGCCTTTGAGGAGCGAGCCGACGATCCCGACGCCGAGCAGCGCGGCGGCGAGCCCCCACGCGGCGTCGAGCCGGCGACGGACGGCCCAGGCGACGACGAGAAGCGCGGCGCCGGCGAGCGAGGCGGCGAGGTGCGAGAACTCGATGACGCCGAGCGGAAGCTCGGTGTGGAGGACCGCGACGCGCGTGTGCTGCGAGGGCGTTGGGCCGGAGACGAGCAGCACCGCGCCGGCGGCGAAGGTCGCGAAGCTGAGCGCTGCGGGGACGACGGCCGGTCCGACGCGGCCGACGACGCGCGCGCTCCGCGCGGCTGCGAGTGCGACGCGGTGCTGTCCGACGCGCGTCTCGTACACGCCGAAGGCGGCGACCGCGGTGGCGAACGGGACGAGGTAGTAGACGATGCGATAGGCGAACAGCGCGCCGAGCACCTGCGCCGCCGGGACGTACCGGCCGAGGAGCAGGACGAGGAGCGTCTCGACGACGCCGAGCCCGCCGGGGACGTGGCTCAGGACGCCGGCGAACTGGGCGAGCAGGAACGCGCCGAGGAAGGGGAAGAACGGTACCGCGCCGAGGTCGCTGCCGTGGGGCAGGAGCGCCCAGAGCACCGCGCCCGCGACGGTCCAGTCGACGGCGGCGAGGACGAGCTGCGAGAGCGCGAGCCGCGGCGCGGGGACGGGGAACGCCCAACCGCCGATGCGGACGCGGCCCGCGGCGCTCGCGC
>DASWUT010000662.1:0-6252 GCA_036401455.1 Gemmatirosa sp.
CGCCCGCCGCTCCGGCGGCGCGCCGGCGCCTCGGCGAGCGCGGTTCCACCCTGGCCGCCGGATGCCGCGTACCCGCTGCCGTTGGGTCGCCCGGCGTCCACGGGACGCGCGCCGCGGCGCGCGTCCTCGGCGGCCGCGTGCTGCGCACGGCGCTCCGCCTTTTCCTTTGCGCGCGCGCGCTCCTCCGCCTTGCGCTTGCGGATCTCCGCGATGCGCTCGGCGATCGGCACTTCGAACCGCTCGACCGGCTTCGTGTTGTAATCGAAGCCCTCGACGACGAGCCGCGGCAGCCGACGCCCGATCGCCTTCTCGATCGCGCGCAGGTCGACCTCCTCCTCCGGCGCGACGAAGGTGAACGCGTCGCCGGTCGCCTCCGCGCGTGCCGTGCGGCCGACACGGTGGATGTAGTCCTCCGGGAGGTGCGGCACGTCGAAGTTGACGACGTGGCTCAGCTCCTCGACATCGATGCCGCGTGCGACGATGTCGGTCGCGACGAGCACCTGCACGCGGCCGTCCTTGAAGCCCGCGAGCGCCTGCGTGCGCTGTGCCTGCGAGCGGTTGCCGTGGATGCGCTCGCACGCGACGCCGTGCTTGGTCAGGTACTCGGCCAGGCGGTTGGAGCGGTGCTTGGTCCGCGTGAAGACGATCACGTCCTTGAGGGTGCCGCGCCGGAGCAGCTCCAGGAAGAGCGCGGCCTTCAGCTCCTCGCGTACTGGGTAGAGCGCCTGTGTGACACCGACCGCGGGCTTGGCCGTGCGCTCCTGGTTGAGGAACACGGGGTTCTGCAGCAGCTCGCGCGACAGCTCGGCGATCGGGCCGGGCATCGTGGCCGAGAAAAACAGCGTCTGACGCTGCCGCGGCAGGTGCGAGAGCACGCGCCGGATGTCGGGCAGGAAGCCCATGTCGAGCATCCGGTCCGCCTCGTCGAGCACGAGCACCTCGACGCGCTCCAGCTTCGCGTACGGCTGCTTCAGATGGTCGAGCAGCCGTCCAGGCGTCGCCACGATGACGTCGACGTTGCGGCGGAACGCCTGCTCCTGCGGCCCCATCGCAACGCCGCCGAAGACCGCGGCCGAGGTGAGCGGCGTGAAGCGCGCGAGGGCCGAGAGATGCTCGAGCACCTGCGCGGCGAGTTCACGCGTCGGCGTGAGCACGAGCGCGCGGGGCCCGCGGCGACCCGCGTCGGCCGTCGCGCGCGTGGCGAGCAGCCGGTTGAGTAGCGGCAACACGAACGCGGCGGTCTTGCCGCTCCCCGTCATCGCGCAGGCCAGCAGATCGCGGCCGGCGACCGCCGGGGGGATGGCCTGCGCCTGGATTGGCGTCGGGGCCGTGAAGCCCATGGCCTCGACGCCGCGCAGCAGGTCGGGGGTGAGCTCGAAAGTCGAAAACGACATGCAGTGGGGTAGAAACGGAGCGGCCCCGCGCAGACGGACATTCCGGCGCGCGGGGCCGCGGAGCCGGGTCCTACGTCGAACAGGCGATCAGCGCCTGTGACGATCGAGACCGGCGGCGAACGACATTACGCCTGGATGTTACACGCGCCGGGTCATACGAGGCACCCTGCCAGTGCCGCCGACGTCACCGAACGCGACATACAGTTCCTGTACACCTTCAGCGGATGCGGCGCAGATTGCGTCCATGCCCGCCGATGAGCCCCACGAGGCGCCCAACACCGAGTCCGGCGACCCGCTCCGCGACGCAGCGCACGACGCGCCACCAGCGGCGGAGCTGCCGCCGTTAGCCCCGTTTCACACGCCGTCGCGCGCCGAACGTCCCCTGCCCCGCGGCTGCCACCCGCTCGTCTTCGGCGTCGTGATGGCGACGCTGCAGATGGCGGCGCTCTGGTTCTTCATGCCGTCGTGCTTCGGGCGCCCCGGCTGACCGGGTAGTCGTCGCCCGCCGCCTGGCGTTCGGTACGCAGGCGTACCCAGTCGCGCCACACCAACACGCACGAGAGCACGACGACGATCGCGTTCACGGCGCACCACGGGCAGAACGAGCGCAGCACGACGAATTCGCCGTACTTGAGCCGCAGCGTGAAGAGGAGCGCGAACGCGACGAGTGCGGTGAGCGCGCGCGTCACGCGCGCGTCGTCGGTCCAACGGGGCAGCGTACCGACGAGCGCGATCACGAACACGACCGCCCAGCCCACCGCGCCGATGAGCGCGACGTCGGTGCCGAGGAACCAACCATAGCGGCTGCCCTGCACGTACTCGCACCCTCCGCCCGACGTGCAGGCGAGCGAGCCGGCGAGGCCGAGCTTCCAGAGGTGCAGATAGAACGCGACGAGCGCGTTGATGAGGCTCGCGAGCGCGAGCAGCATGCGGGGCGTCATGGGCAGGGCGTCGTGGCGGCGTCAGGGCGTGGAGTATACGCGTGCCGGGTGGCGAACGTCCCACCACGTCTTGGCGAGCGCCGAGAGCAGGATCACCGCGCCGCCGAGCCAGGCGAGCGCGGACGGGCGTTCGCCGTGGACGAGGTAGGCCCATGCAGGGTTGAGCGCGGGCTCGACCATCAGCAGCGTACTCGCCTCGAGCGCCGGGACGTGCGGCATCGCGGCAGCGAGCGAGAGGTAGGCGATCCCGATCTGGACGACGCCGAGGTAGCCCACGACGGCGAGGCTCGCAGCCGTCGGATGGACGACGGGGAGCGCGGCGGGGAGGCACGCGAGGCAGGCGAGCGCGTTGCCCGCGACGACCGTAACGAGCGCGGGCGCTCCGCCCGCCGCGGCATCCCCGGTCGACTCGGCGGCGGTCGGATCCGCACGCCCGATCCAGCGCAGCCCGAGCACCGTGCCCGCCCAGGCAACCCCGCTCACCGCGGCGAGCACGTTGCCGCGCGCGGGGTCGGGCGCGGTGGCCTGCGGCAGCCCCGGCGCGACGAAGAAGAGCGTCATCCCGAGCGTGACGGCGGCGACGAGCGCGAGGTCCGCGCGCGTGACGCGCTCGTGCAGCAACAGTGGCCCGGCGAGCAGGACGTAGAGCGGCGCCGTCGACTGCAGGAAGATGGTGTTGGCCGACGTCGTGAGCTTGTTGGCCGCGACGAACAGCACCATCGTCGCGGCATAGACGGCGGCGACGAGCAGGATGCGCGGCGTCCAGCGGGCGCGGGCACGCGGGACACAGAGCCAGACGACGACCGCCGCGATGCCGGAGCGGAAGCTCGCGATCTGCCAGCTGGTGAGCGCCGCGGCCTTGATCGCCGCACCGCCGGTCGAGAAGAGGACCGCAGCGAGGAGAAGGCCGAGTCGCGGGTCGAGGCGCGGGCGCGCGGGGGCTGGCATGGCCGAACGTTGACGGCGGCCGTGTCGCGTAGCAAGCTGGGCCCGCGGGTTCGCCGCGGTCCAAGGCTACCGCCGGCTACACCGCAGCCGTCGCACGCTGCTGTCCCGGCAGCACGCGCCCGCCCAGCACCCCGGGTTCGGTGATCGCGCCGCGGAAGTACGTGAGCGTCTGCGCCAGCCCCTCGCGCAGCGGCACGCGCGGCTCCCAGCCTAACGTGGCACGGGCGCGCGCGATGTCCGGCTTGCGCTGCTTGGGGTCATCCGCCGGCAGCGGGCGCCGGTCGATTGCCGACGCCGAACCCGTCAGCTCCAGCACGAGCGCGGCGAGCTCCGCGATCGTGAACTCGCCCGGATTGCCGACGTTGGTCGGCAGATGGCTGTCGTCAGCGCGCGGCCGGAGCAGCAGCCGCACGATCCCGTCGACGAGGTCGCTCACGTAGGTGAAGCTGCGGGTCTGCTCGCCGTCGCCATATACGGTGATCGGTGCGCCGCGGAGCGCCTGCACGCAGAAGTTGGACACCACGCGCCCGTCGTCGGGGCGCATGCGCGGCCCGTACGTGTTGAAGATGCGCACGATCCGCGTGTCGACGCCGTACGTGCGCTGGAACGTCATCGTCATCGCCTCGGCGAACCGCTTGGCCTCGTCGTAGCACGATCGTGGGCCGACCGGGTTGACGTGCCCCCAGTACGACTCGGGCTGCGGATGCACGTGCGGGTCGCCGTACACCTCGGACGTCGAGGCGAGCAGGAACCGCGCGCCGTGCGAGGCGGCGAGCGACACGGCGTTGCGCGTGCCCGACGATCCGACGTCGAGCGTGGCAAGCGGATGCTCGTAGTAGTCCACCGGGCTCGCCGGACTCGCGAGGTGCATCACCGCGTCGATGCGGTCGCCGAGCACCGCGCGAACCGCGACCCGAACCTGGGTGGTCTCGAGCGCCCCCGGCGCCGACACGTCGCCCTCGACGAGCGCGAAGCCGCGCTCCCCGTCCAGGTGCGCGACGTTGCGCGGCGTTCCCGTCAGAAAGTTGTCGACCCCGACGATGCGATGCCCCTCCGACAGAAGGCGGTCGCAGACGTGCGACGGAACGAAACCGGCCGCGCCGGTGATGAGGACGTGCAGCGGGCCAGCGGGCGTGGCGGTGGGGGTCACGACAGTCGGGGAGGTCGGGGTGGGAAAACGGCCGAGGACGCTCGTCTTCACGATACGTCATTTAGGGCCAAAACGCGCGGCCCCCACGGACGCAGCTCGATCTCGCTCACCGACGCCGGCGAAATCTCCAGGCGCAGCTGCAGGTCGATCGGCACGCCCATGACGTGCGCGAGCACCGCCCGGACGACGTCGCCGTGGCTCACCGCCGCGATCGTCGCGTCGGGGGTCGCGCGCGCCCGCGCGAGCAAGGCTGCTACCGCGCGCGCCTGCACCGCGACGGCGAGTTCGGCGCCACCGGCAGGCGTGCCGCTGCGATAACTGTTGAATGGCACCCAATCGGCGTCTGCGCCCAGATCGGCGATCGCGCGGTTGGTCCACCGGCCGAAATCGAGCTCGAGTAAGGCGGGCTCGCACGTGACCGGCAGGCCATGGGCGCGAGCGATCGCCGCACCAGTCTGCTGCGCGCGCGCGAGCGGGCTCGCGATCACCGCGTCGAGCCGCGCCCCCGCAAGCCGGCGCGCGACGCGCGCGACGAGCGGGCCGAGCTGCGCGCGCCCAGCGCGGTTGAGCGTGACCCCCGGCGTTCGCCCAGGAAGCGATACGCCGAGCGAGTCGATCAGGCCGTGGCGGATGAGGAAGAGGCGCATCGCCTCAGGTGCCGTTTACGGCGCGGCCTCGACGACGTCGCGACTCACCACGAGGTTCTCCGCGCCCGGCGCGCCCTCGCCGCTCGCGGGCTCGGTCGCGTCCACCGCGCCCGCGTCGCGCTCACCGAGCACGTAGCGCCGTACCATCGCCTCGGCGAAGTCGCCGAACTCGGCGGGGTCGCGCGGAGGACTCGTGTGGTGCTCCGTGATCCCGCGCGACGGCGGCGTGAAGCAGAGCGTGACCGTGACGTCGAAGTCGGCGAGCGCGGCCATCTGCCGGTCGAACCAGGCGAGCGCGTTGGGCCGGTGCCAGTCAGCCCACGACAGCCCGGTTCGCAGCTTCCTCACGCCTAACTGCTTCAGTGCTCGGACCGCGAAGTCGAGCCGGTGGTCCTCGTAGTGGAACCACTGACAGATGCCTAACCGCGGGTCGAAGTGCGCGGCCGCGGGCTTGAACGTGCGATCGTCACGGATGAGCCCCATGTAGAAGTGCCGGTAGTACGCGCTTCCCTCGCTCTCGCGGTGCCGGGTCGTCGCCTCCCACGCCGGCGGCAGGTCGAGCAGCGAGTACCAGAACGCGCGCGGCACGCGGTCGGCCAGCAGCTCGGTCGTACGCCGGAGTCCGAACTCTTGAACCTCGTCCGCACCGAAGGTCGACACGCCGACCTCGGTCACCCACACCGGCTTCGACGTCTCGCGCTCGATTTCGGCGATCTTGTCCGGCCACTGATTGATGTTCCAGTGGTTCCAATCGAGCGGAAACCCGTGCACCGCGACCACGTTGACGAGGTCGAGAAGCCCGTGGCTCGCGATGAGGCGCAGCCAGTTCGCGTCGATCGGCGACATGCCGCCGAGTACGATGGGAAGGTCGGACGCGAGCGCCTTGATGCGCCGCGCCGCGCCGCCAGCCATCTCGCTGAACCGCTCCCACCGCGGATCGATGTGGAAGTCCCAGTGGGACTGGTTGTTCGGCTCGTTCCAGAGCTTGACGGCTTCGATCATCGTGGGGAGGCGAATCGGAAATCGGGACGGACCCGCGGGATCATTCGGCGTGCAGCGAAAGCGCTCGCGTCCCGAGCGCGTCCCATGCCCACGCGAACGTCACCCCCGCCGCGCGCGCGGCCGCCGCGTCGCTCTCGGCGTTGCCGACGAAGAGTGTCTCGTCCGGCGAC
>DASWUT010000663.1:0-6695 GCA_036401455.1 Gemmatirosa sp.
GGCGCGACCGCCGACACCACGCCGCGCACCGCACAGTTCGCCGCGCGCATGGGGCAGCCGATGTACGGGCACCAGGCGCCCGACGGCTGGCCGGACGTCGGCGCGGCGTGGCTCAACACGGGTTCGATCCTCAATCGCATCAACTTCGGCGAGGCCGTCGCGGCCAACCGGCTGCCGGGCGCGCCGCTGCAGGCCTGGCCGCTGTACGCCACGTTGCGGGCAGAGGACCGGTCGGCGCAAATCGACGGTGTGCTCGGCGCGTTCCTCGGCGGCGAGGCGTCGCCCGACACGCGCGCCGTGCTCGCCCGGGGCGAGAACCCGCTCGCCGCGCAGGTAGCCCAGGCTGCGCCGGCGATGGCCGACAGCGTTACCCCGCCCCGCGCCCCCGCGCGCGAGCTCGACCCCTTCGCCCAACTCGTCGGTCTCGCGCTCGGCGCGCCCGAGTTTCAGCGTCGTTAGGCTGATTCCACGTCCACCGAGACGCATCCCATGCAACGCCGCACGTTTCTGAAGTCTGGCGCCCTCGCGCTCGTGACGATGGGCCTCTCGCCCAGCTTCCTGCGCCGCAGCGCCTTCGCGCAGGAGCTCACCCGCGGTGCCGCGACGCGCGGCGCGCGCGGTGGCAAGGTGCTCGTCTGCCTCTTTCAGCGCGGGGCCGCTGACGCGCTCAACGTCATCGTTCCGTTCGGGGATCGCGACTACTACGGCCTGCGCCCCAACATCGCCGTGCCCGAGCCCGGACGACCGAACGGCGCGCTCGACCTCGACGGGCACTTCGGGCTACACCCCGCGTTAGGCGCGCTCAAGCCGGTGTGGGACCGCGGGCTGCTCGCCCCGATCCACGCCGTCGGCAGCCCGAGCGCGACGCGGTCGCACTTCGACGCGCAGGACTTCATGGAGACGGGCACGCCCGACGTGAAGGGCACGCGCGATGGATGGCTCAACCGCTATCTCGCGCTCAAGGGGACCTGCGAGGACGGCTGCGCGACGCACGCGGCGAGCGGGCCCAACGCTGGCGGCCAGGGCGCAGGCCTCGTCGACGCGCACGGGCATCCGATCAAGGATTCGCCGTTCCGTGCGGTCGCGATGACGCAGCAGACGCCGCGCACGATGGAGGGCCCCGCGCCCACGGTGGCGATGAACTCGATCGACGAGTTCACGATCCGCGCGGCCGGCGGTGACGCCGAGCGACGGCTCGAGGCGCTCTACACGACCGGTTCGGCCGACCTGATCCACGCGTCGGGGACCGAGATGTTCGAGGCGATGAAGGTTCTGCGCGCGGCCGACCCGCGGAAGTACACGCCCGAGAACGGCGCCGACTACCCGAAGTCGCAGTTCGGCCAGCGGCTGCTGCAGATCGCGCAGCTCATCAAGGCGAACGTCGGGATGGAGATCGCCTTTGCCGACGTCGGCGGTTGGGACACGCACGTCAACCAGGGTGGCGCGACGGGGCAGCTCGCCAACCGCCTCGGCGACTTCGGGTCGAGCATCGCGGCGTTCGTCGCCGACCTCGGCGATCGCATGGACGACGTCCTCGTGCTGACGATGAGCGAGTTCGGGCGTACCGCGCGCCAGAACGGGAACGGCGGCACCGATCACGGACACGCGGGGAGCATGTTCGCGATCGGCGGCGGCGTGCAGGGGCACAAGGTGCATGGCCGCTGGCCGGGCCTCGCGCCGGAGCAGCTGAACGAGGGACGCGACCTCGCGCTCACGACGGACTTCCGCGCGGTGTTCAGCGAGGTGGCCGAGAAGCATCTGGGCGCGGTCAGCACGGCGCGCCTGTTCCCGGGCTACACGGGCAACTCGCGCGACTGGATCGGCGTGCTCGGCTGATCCAACGGCGCGGCCGGCGCGGTCGCGGGCAGGTTGACGGCGCGCACCACGCGCGCCGTCACCGTCAGCTGCCCGACGTGCCGCATCGTGTGTTCGGCCGCGTGCACGAGCAGGCCGAGCACGGTCGATGGGAGCCGCGCGCGCCCAACGGCGCGCGGCTCGAAGACCGACGCGGGGTCGGTCGCGCGCAGTTGGGCGAGCGCGCGTTGGACCGCGGCGGCGAACGCGGCCGCGAGGTCGGCGGCGGTGCGCGTCGCGTCGGGCTCCTCCTCTGCGGCGAGTGCGGCGAGCTGTCCGGGGGAGAGCGACTCGCCGCGCGCGTAGGTCGTCAGCCGGTCGAGCACGCCCGCGAGGTGACGCAGGTGGAAGCCGACCGATGCCACACCGGCCGGGCGAGCCCAGAGCCGCGCGTCCGGGAACCCGACGACGAGCGCATCGACCTCCTCACGCGCCTGCCGGAGCGCGTGCGCGACCGGTTGTAGTACGGGTGCCACGTCGGGAAGCGGCCCACGCAGCCAGACTTCGGGCGTCGTCATGCGATCTCGGCGATGATGTCGGGCGCACGTCGCCGCGTGCGTGCAGGGTGATGTGCAGGGATTGTAACGCGGCAGGGAGCATTCACGCTGCGGACGTGAGGCGCCGCACGACGAAACTGCAGCGATTCCGTCCGCAGCAGTTGCGCGCGAACCGCGCGTGCGTTCGGTTGAGACGTGCGCCCGACCGGTCGCGAGATCCGCACGTTCCCGGTCCGGCGTGCGCGTTCATCAACGCCGCCCAGGTACCGCATGCCGCAGCCACGCCGCCAGGGGATCACCGATGCGCTCCGCCAACGGTTGCTTGGCGCGCTCGCGTCGGGCGCGCTGCGCGACGGGGCGCGCCTGCCGTCGACACGCGAGCTCGCCCGCGATCTGAAGGCGGACCCGCGCGTTGTGGCCGAGGCGTATCGCGTGCTCGCCGGTGAGGGACTCGTCGAGTTGCGCCCGCGGTCGGGGGTGTTCCTCGCGACGCGACAGACGGCCGGGATGACGCCGACTCCCCAGGGTGCGAGCCCGCAGTGGCTCGCCGAGGTCGTCTCGGATGGGATTCGTCGTGGCGTGCCGGCGCCGGCGATCGTCGACGCGTTCACCGCCGCGACGCGCACGCGCTCGCTCTCGGCGGCGATCATCGCGGCGACGACCGACCAGGCCGCGGGGCTCGCGCGCGAGTTACGCGACGATTTCGGCGTGCAGGCCGCGGGCGTCATCGTCGAGGATCTGCCGACGACGATCCGCGATCACCACGATCTCCCACGCGTCATCAGCCGCGCGCACTTCATCGTCGGCACCGAGGCGACCGATCCGCACGTGCGACGGCTCGCCGACCGGCTGGGCATCCCGCACGTGATCATCGACATGCGCCCCGACCTGCTGAGCCCCGACTGGCGCCTGCTGCTGACGCGGGTGACGTACGCCGTGATCGCGGACGCGCGGTTCGGCGCGCTCGTGCATGCGTTCGTCGACGGGGCCGAGGGGGCGCGCAACCTGCGCGTGCTGATCGCGGGGCAGGACGATCTCTCGGTGATCCCGCCCGATGCGCCGACGTACATCACCGAGGCCGCGCGCGAGCGGATCGGCCGTCATCGGCTCCCCGGCCGGCTCGTGCTGCCCGCGCGGACGCTGTCCGACGCGTCGACGCGCGCGATCGCGCTCACCGTCGTGCACGCGCAGCTCGCGCCGGCGCGTGGACGTGGTGCGCGGCGCGCGGCGGCCACGGCCGCCCGGTAGGTCGGGCCGCTCCGGTCGCCGGTATTTCGCAGCGCCCCGCGCTGGCCCGCTTCGCCCTACGCGGCGTTTCGCAAACGCGCGGCGACACGCCGGTGCTTCACGACGTCACCGTCTCGATACCGGCCGGCGAGGTCACCGCGCTCGTCGGTCCGTCGGGCGCGGGCAAGACGTCGCTGCTGCGACTGCTCAACCGCCTCGACGACCCGACGGCGGGCGAGGTGGCGTACGACGGGCGGCCGGTGGCGAGCTATCCCGTACGCGCGCTCCGACGTCGGGTCGGGTTCGTCTTTCAGACGCCGACGATGTTCGCAGGAACGGTCGCGGACAACCTGCGCGCGGCGATCGCGTTAGGCACGCCCGACGGCATCGGCGATGACGCCGGGGGCGTGCTCGACGCGGCGCTCGACGCGGCCGAACTGCCGCGCGCGTACGCCGGGCGCGATGCGTCGCGCCTGTCCGGCGGCGAGCGCCAGCGGGTTGCGCTCGCCCGTGCGCTCGTTGCCGGTCCCACGACGCTGCTCCTCGACGAACCGACCGCGGCGCTCGATCCCGAGGTCGGCGAGCGGCTCATGCGCACCGTGGCGCGCCTGCCCGCGGAGCGGTCGGTCGACGTCGTGATGGTCACACACCGGCTGCGCGAGGCGCGGGAGGCCAGCACGTACGTCGTCGCGCTCGAGGCCGGGCGCGTGCTCGAGGCAGGCGCGTCGGCGGCGGTGTTCGGCGGCGCGGCACACCCGCGCGTCCGCGAGTACCTGGCGAGCGCGTGACTTCCACCGCGTCGCGTCGATGGTCGCACCGCCGATGACGTCCAACGCCGGGCCGGTCGACGTGCCCTGGCCGGCGCTCGCGCTTGCCGCCGCGCTCGTGCTCGTCGCGGTCGGGATCGCGCGGTGGCAGCGGCTCGGGCTCGCGCGGCGGTTCGCCGTGGGCGCGGTGCGCGCGACGGTGCAGCTCGTTGCCGTCGGGTACCTGCTCACGGGGCTGTTTGCCGCGGACCGCTGGTGGCTGGTCCTGCTCGCCCTGGCGGCGATGCTCGCGGCGGCGACGCAGACCGCGGCGTCGCGCCCGAAGCTCGCCGGCGAGGCGCGTACGGGAGCTGCACGGGGCGCACTCGTCCAGGCGAGCGGACTCGCCCTCCTCCTCGGCGCGGGGCTCACGCTCGCCTACGTCGACGCGGTGGTGCTCCGCGTACGACCATGGTACGACGCGCGCTACCTCGTGCCGCTCTTCGGGATGATTCTCGGCAACGCAATGAACGGCGCCGCGCTCGCGGCCGAGCGGCTGGCGAGCGAACTGCAGCTGCGGCGCGGCGAGGTCGAGGCATGGCTCGCCCTCGGCGCATCGCCGGCGCAGGCGACGGCGGAGGCGGCACGACAGGCGATGACCGCCGCCCTGCTCCCCGCGGCCAACGCCCTCACCGTGGTCGGGATCGTACAACTGCCGGGGATGATGACCGGCCAGATCCTCGCGGGGCAGTCGCCCCTGCTCGCCGTGCGCTACCAGCTCGTCGTCGTGTTCATGCTCGCGGGCGCGACGGCCGCGACGGCGTGGATCGTCGTGCAGCGTTACCGCGCGGCGTTCTTCACGGCCGCCGAGCAACTCGCCGACCGGGTGCCCGTGTGAGCAAAGCGCGCGCGACGGCCACCGCGCCACCCGAGCCGGTGCCCGCCGGGACGATCCCCGCGTTCGTCAATCCGCGGGGCGGCAGTGCCGACGCGGCGCGCGCGGCGATCCACGCCGATGCGCGCTTCGCGTTGCGCGAGGTCGATCCGGATGCGTTAGGCGCGGCGATGGGCGCCGCCGCGGCGGCGGGACACCGGCGCGTGCTGGTCTCGGGGGGCGACGGCACCGTGGCGGCGGCGGCGGCGGTGGCCGCCACGTCGGGGCAGGAGCTGGCCGTGCTGCCGGGCGGAACGCTCAACCACTTCGCCGTCGACCTCGGTCTGCCGGCGGGCGACGCGGGCGCGTGCCTCACGGCTGCGGTCGAGGGCGAGGCGCGCCCCGCCGACCTCGCGTACGTCAACGACCACGCGATCCTGAACACGAGTGCCGTCGGCGCGTACGTGACGTTCGTGCGCACGCGCGAGCGGTTCGAGCGCTGGTCGGGGTACCGCCTGGCGAGCATGCTCGCGGCGGGACGGACGTGGGCGGGGCTGCACGGCTTCAGCGTCACCGTGCGCGAGGGCGGGCGCGACGGTGACCCGATGCGCGAGTACGCCGAGAGCCCGCTCGTCTTCCTCGGCGTCGGCGAGCGCGATTTCACGGCCGCGGCGCACGGCGCGCGCGTGCCGAACGGGGTGCGCGCGCTGCACGTCGTCGTGGTGCGCGCCGCGACGCGCGCGCGGGTGCTCGCGCTGGCGGCGCGGGCAGCGGTCGAGGGACTCGAGTCGGTCGCCGCGCAGAGCGACGCGGTCGACGTCGCGCTCGTCGACGCGTGCGAGATCCGTCTGCGCCGCCCACGCGGCCGCGTCGCGATCGACGGCGAGCTGGTGCCGATGACCGCGCCGCTGCGCTACCGCATCGCCCGCCACGCGTTCCTCGCCGTCGGGCCGCTCGCCGCGAGCGGCGGTGCGGGCGCGCGAGGTTAGAACTTGAACAGATGCTTGAAGAAGCGACCGACGGCCGATCCGGCCTTCTTCACGTCGTCGACGACCGGGGGCAGCGGGTGATCGTTAGGCACCGTGTCGCTCGCCGCCGGCTCGGGCGGTGCGGTGTGGACCGGGCACACCTCGGTGGGCTCGGTGCCGGTCTTGAACCACTCGTCGCGCACGACCGGGCAGTAGGTGTTCGCGAGGTATCCGTTGTCGGCGTCGATCTTCCGTCGCACGAGGCCCGTGGGGGGCGTCCAGTCGCCAGCGCGCTCGCGCCAGCCCGACAGGTAGAAGTCGGCCCAGGCCGGCGCGGCCATCCGCCCGCCCGTCGCGCCCTCGCCTAACGGGCGCGGATCGTCCGCCCCAAACCAGAAGCCCGCGA
Organism: Gemmatirosa sp.; assembly: GCA_036401455.1. Taxonomy (GTDB): domain Bacteria; phylum Gemmatimonadota; class Gemmatimonadetes; order Gemmatimonadales; family Gemmatimonadaceae; genus BPUI01. The sequence continues at coordinate 6,573 of DASWUT010000663.1, forward strand.
CGAGCGACGGCGTGTAGCCGACGAACCACACGTCGGCGCCGTCGTTGGTCGTGCCCGTCTTGCCGGCGACCGGATCGCGAACCCCCGCGTCGACGACGGCGCGGCCCGTCCCTTCCTCGACAA
>DASWUT010000664.1:0-2661 GCA_036401455.1 Gemmatirosa sp.
GACGGTCGCTACGCCGTCGAGCGGTACGCGGTGAGCGTCGCGCCGTCCGCGGTGGTGGTGGCCGCGTTGCGCGGGCGCCCCGCCCCGCCGCCCCGGCCGGTGCGGCTGCTCGCCTTCGGCGACCCCGCGTTCGCGCCGGCCTCGGGTGGGCCGGCGGTTGGGCGCGCGCGCGGGGCGGACGATGCCGGCGCGACGTTCCGGTCCGCGTTCGACGCGACCGGTGGGCTGCCGCGGCTGGCCGCGTCGGGCGACGAGGCGCGTGCGGTGGCGCGCTACTCGCCCGACGCGGTCGTGCGGCTCGGGGCCGCGGCCACGGCCGCCTATCTCAAGCACGCGGCGCTGGTGCCGTTTGACGTCATCCACTTCGCGACGCACGCGCTCGTCGACGACCGCTCCGTCGCGCGCACGTCGCTCGCCCTCGCCCCCGGGGGCGGCGAGAGCGGGCTCGTCTCGGCGGGCGACCTCGCTGCGCTGCACCTCGCGGCGCGGCTGGTCGTGCTCTCGGCGTGCCGCAGCGCCGGCGGGGTGGTGGTCGACGGCGAGGGCGTGCAGGGACTCACCGCCCCGTTGCTCGAAGCGGGGGCGCGGTCGGTGGTCGCGACGCAGTGGCGCATCCGCGACCGCGGGACCGCGGCGTTCGTCGACGGCTTCTACGACCACCTCGCGGGCGGGCTCCCCGTGGCCGACGCCCTGCAGGCGGCCAAGCGCGACGCGATCGCGCGCGGCGCGCCGCCGGCGGAGTGGGCCGCGTTCACCGTCGTCGGCGACCCGACGGTGCGCGTGGCGCTCCGCCCACCGCCGACGCCGGCGCGCTGGCCGATGATCGCCGCAGCCGGCGCGGCGCTGCTCGCGGCGGGCGGGCTGGCGCGCGCCCGCCGGCGTCAGGCGGCCTGACGGAGCTGCACGGAGATTACGTCAGGCAGCGGCGTTCGGCGCCTGCGTCACGCGCCGCTCACTGCCGGACCAGCTCCACGCGGCGGTTCGTCTGCCGCCCCTCGGCCGTGGTGTTCGTGGCGGCGGGCTTCGAGGCGCCCATCCCCTTCGCCGTGAGGCGCGCGCCGTCGACGTGGTACGTGTCGACGAGCGCCTGTCGGACGGCGTCGGCGCGCCGCTGCGAGAGCGCCTGGTTGGCCGCCGCGTCGCCGACGTTGTCCGTGTGCCCTTCGATGGTCAGCTTCAATTCGGGGTGGTCGGCGAGCATCGCACCGATCTCCTTGAGCGTCGGCGAGCTCTCGGGGCGCACCTGGTCGGACGCGGTGGCGAAGTAGATCCCCTGCGTGGCCACGCGCCCCGAGGTGGCGAGCGCGTCGTAGAGCGGCCGCCCGCCGGCCATCACGCGCAGGTTGGCGAGCATCACCGGGGTCTTCTCGCCCGCACCTTCGAGGCGGACGTAGAGCCTGGCCGAACGCGGCATCCGCGCATTCGGCACGTTGGACACGCGCTTCTCGTTCACGTACGCCTTGGCGTAGTCGCCGTCGACCTGGATGGCGACGTGCACGGGGGCGACGTCGGTGTGGTAGCCCGTCGCGGGCGCCGCGTCGCGGTCGTCGCCCTTGATGCCGCCGGCCCAGTCGTAGAACCAGAACCAGTCGGTGTTCGCGGGGCGGCTGTTCCGGTCCATCTTTGGGTCGCTGCTCAGCACGACCGCGTGCGCGCCGGCCATGTCGAACTCGATCGTGTAGCGTGACGGCAGCACCTGACCGAGCGGGGCGTGGAACTCGGCCGTGGCGCCGGACGACAGCCACCGCCTGCCCTGCCATTCGACGATCTCGGCCGACCCATTCACGAACTCCAGGCGGCGCGGGAAGTTGCCCACCACGTCCTGCGCGAAGTCGTCGGCGAACAGCGTCTTCTCGCCGGGCTTGAAGTCGTAGTTGGCCCACGCGCCCTCACCGGGCTTCGCGGCGGCCGAACCGTTAGGCGCCGGGGTCGTGCTCGCCGTGGCGGACGCCGCAGGCGCAGAGTCGCGAACGCCGGTCACCGCCTTGGCGGTCGCGCCACCCGTCTGGTCGACGGCCGCCTTGGCCTTGTCCTTGACCTTGCCGAGCCAGCCCTGGGCGTGGGCGGCGCGCGTGGGGGAGGTGGCGGCGAGCGTGAGCGCGAGGACGAGCAGTCCAACGGGGCGCGACATGGGCGGAAGCCTCGGATGAGCGGGCAGGATGGCCCCGGCGGACCGGCCCGCCGGGGGCGGCGCCGTCCGGCGCGCCGCGTCGCCCGATATGACGCATCCTCGGTGCGTCCATTCTCACCCCCGTCCTACCGCCCTCGCCGGCCGCCTGCGGTCAGCGTGGCACTACGCGCAGCGCCCGGAGCGGCGACCGGCGCGCCGCGCCCGCGTCGCCGACCACGCGCACCCACCACTGGTACGTGACCCCCAGCGCCAGCGGGCGCGGGTTCGTCAGCAGCCACGCCGTGTCGGCGGTCGCGGCGGCGACCGCGACGGTTCCGTCAGGCGCGAGGACCTCGAGCTCGTAACGCGTCGCCTGCGGCACCGTGCGCCACACGAAACGAACCGCCGCGCCCGCGGGCACCGCGCCGCTGGACGGCGCGACGAGCGCGACGCCCTCTCCCGCCGCGGCCTCGGGAGCCCCGCGCTCGACGTCGGTCCCGGCGGCGACCTCGTGGGCGCGGTACTGGCGCACGCCGACGATCAGGAGCAAC
>DASWUT010000665.1:0-5467 GCA_036401455.1 Gemmatirosa sp.
AGGCGAGCACGCGGTCGGCGACGATCACGGCCTCGGCGCCGTCGCGCACCTGTTCGAGCAGGACGGCGAATTCGTCACCGCCGAGGCGGGCGACCGTGTCGCAGCCGCGGGTCGCGCTCCGCAGCCGTTCGGCGACCGCGACGAGCAATGCGTCGCCGGCCGCATGGCCGAGCGAGTCGTTGACCGGCTTGAAGTCGTCCAGGTCGAGGTAGAGCAGCGCGACCGTTCCCGGCTGCCGGGACGCGTGCGCGAGCGCGTGCGCGACCCGGTCCTGAAACAGCGACCGATTGGCCAACCCGGTTAGGGGATCGTGCAGCGCCCGACGTGTCAGCTCCGTGTTGAGCGTGTGCAGTTCGGCGGAGCTGAGGGCGAGCGCCCGCTCGACGAGGCGGCGCTTGTGATCGAACTCATCGTACGCGCCGCTCACGGCACGGAGCAGCGCCTCCAGCTCCGCCGGTGGCGCCGCGTCGCGCCCGACGTGCCGGTGCCATTGGCGGCGGAGCAGCGGGTGCAGGTTCTCCATCGGAACGGTGGTGGAACGGTGCGAGCGACGCGGTCGCGGCCCTACACCTCGGCGAAGGTCGTGATGCTCATCGTCTCGTTGTGCAGCTCCGGGTCCGTCCCGCCGTGCGTCGGCGCGATCTCGCCGTACGAATAGAACCCGGTCATCGCCGTGGTCGCGCCGAGTACGTCGCGGACTGCCTCGACCTCTTCCTCGACGCGCTGTCTCAGCACGGCGCGACGCGCGTTGCAGCTGACGACGAACGACAGCTCGGCGCGCGGCGCACCGAGGCCGTCGCGACTCGCCTCGGCGGCGATCTGCGCGCTGTCGAGCAGATCTTCGATGTGACCGACCATGAGGCGCGCATAGGCCCCTTCGGGCACGTCGCCGGCGAAGGTGATGCTCTGCGCCTCCTCGTCGACGGCGAGGAGCGCGCGGAGAAATCGGCCGCCGTCGCGCGTGCGGCGCACCTCGATCGGGAACAGCAGTCCGCTCGCGGGCAGCCCGTCGGCGTACTCCCCGAGGTACTCCTTGTAGAGCGCCAGCGCGGGCTTCCCGTCCAGTTCGTAGAGCACGTTCTGCCGCGACTTGGTGACGCGGCGGTCAGGGCCGAACGGACCCCAGCCGCCCGTCACCGACACCCCGACACGCAGCCGATCGCCGTAGAACCCGAGGGCGACAGCCGCCGCGCTCTCCGGCTCGCCGTCACACCAGACGTGCGTCGTGGCGAAGCGGTCGCCGTCGGCCGCGAAGCCGCCCGAGACCGTCACGCCCTCGGGCACCGCGGCCGCGATCCCGCGGACGAGCGCGCTGCTCTGGACCCGAAGTCCGTCGGACACCACGACGATGTGGCGCAGGCCCTCGCCGTCGAGTTGCCGAACGAGTTCCGCGCCCGCGGTGAAGCTGTCCGCGGGGTCGGCGATCGTCACGCGTGCGGTGGCGATACGCGCATGGTCGAACGACACGGCCGTGAGCGTGAGCGTGTCGTCGTCGACTCGGGTACCGTGGATCTCGCCGCCCGTGCTGCAGCCGAAGAGATGCGCGTTCGGAAACGCGTCGCGGACGAGCGTCGCGACCTGCTGCGCCGCGACGAGGCTCCCGCGCCCGAACAGCAGCGCGAGCTGCGCCGACGCGCCGGTTGCGGCCGACTGCGGGGGCCGATCCCAACCGGCCGATGGGGTCCACTGGAACTGTTCGAGCTTCATGCGAGGGCGCGGAAGGGGAACGCCGCGCGCGTCGATTGCTTGTGGGCACGAGCAACGCGCGGCACGACGGGTCGAGCCGTTTCCAGAGTGTCGGTCGACGCGCCGACCGATCGAGGTTGGCCGACCGAGGCTGGAACGGTACGGGCGACGCATGACGCTGCCGACTGGTCACGGCGATCCGCGTTCCCGGGCACTCCGACCGCTGCTTCGACGCGGGGCGTGTCGCGGCCCGTCGGCATCGCACAACCATTGGCCCAAAACGAACCGTTACACGACCGTGCGCACCGGTGAGCGGAGCGTCAACAAGCCGAAGTAGCGTTGTGCGTGCGGCGGTCGCACGCAGTGCGGCCCGGTCCTGGCTCGGGATGCTGACCCCGGCGCGGCGTGTCTAACGGCATGCCCGCGCCGGGGCGTTCGTGCATGCGCCACAGGCGCGCCGAATATACGCGCGAATATCACGAAATGCGGAGTGTCGTGACCGGTTCGTCGCGGGGTCGATGCGAAAACGTGATCCGGCGCGGGCAGGTTGGGGCGTCCGTCGTGCCGCCGCGGTCTGGCGGTCTCCCCCCCTCGTGCTTTCCGCCCCGTCATGCCGAACTCCATGCGTGCGCCACGGCGTCGCGTCGCGCTCGCCGCTGCCGCCACCGTGCTCCCCGGCGCCCTCGCTGCCTGCGCCGCGGCCGCCCTCCCCCTCTCTGCCCTCATCGCGCAGGTATCGCCTGGTGCGATCGCCGGACGCGTCGCCGACACCGCCGGCGCCGCGCTGCCCAACGTTGTCGTGTTCGTCCGTGGCACGCGGCTCGGCACGACGACCGACGCGGAAGGCCGGTTCCGCATCACGGCCGTTCCGGCGGGCGACTACGTGCTCGTCGCACGGCGCGTCGGGTACGCTGGCGATTCGGCCGCGATCACGGTCGCGGCGGGCGGGACCGCATCGCGCGACCTCCGCCTGCGGTCGAGCACCGCGACCCTGGCCGGCGTCGTCGTTCGCGCGTCTCCGCGGCTCAGCGAGACGCGCGAGGCCGCGCTCGTGCGCCGCGACACGGCCGCCAACATCGTCACCACGCTCTCCGGCGACGACATCCGCGCGCTGCCCAATGCGAACGCGGCCGAAGCCGCGGCGCGCATGCCCGGCGTCTCGACCGAGCGCGACGAGGGCGAGGGCAAGTTCGTTCAGGTGCGAGGGACCGAACCCCGGCTGTCGAACGTCACCATCGACGGGGCCCACGTCCCGGGCACCGAGGCCGGCAATCGCATCCCCAAGCTCGATGCCATTCCGAGCGATCTGTTAGGCGCCGTCGAGATCTCGAAGACGCTCACGGCCGACATGGACGCCGACGCGATCGGTGGGTCGGTGAACCTCGTCACCAAGACCCCTGAAGGACGCCCGCGCGGATATCTCGCCGTCCAGGGCGGACAGCAATCGCAGCTCGACGCGAAGCAAGGGCAGACGAGCTTCACGTACGGTGGCCGGTTCGGTGCCGAAGAGCGGCTCGGGGTACTCGTCGGCGCCTCGTACGACCGCAACAACCGCTCGATCCAGGACCTCGAGGGCGGGTGGGGCGTCGACAACAACGGGAACTCCTACCCGGTCGAGTGGGACCAGCGCGACTACGTGTACGGCCGCACCCGCGCGGGCGGCGGCGGGGCGATCGACTACCGCTTCTCGGGCGGCAGCACCGCGTTCCTGCGCGGCCTCTACAGCGACTTCCGCAACTTCGGCACGCGGTACCGGTACGACCTCGCGACCGACGGCAGCCCGCCCGCGGCTCCGAGCGGCATGGACGGTGTCGGGACCGGAACGGTGCTCACGCGCGAGGTCTCCAACCGCACGCCGATCGAGCACCTGTTCGGTTTCGTCGCGGGCGGACGGGTCCCGGCAGGACGGCTGGAAGTCGACTACGCGGGCAACTTCAGCGGCACGCGCCAGTCGGTCAGCAACTACCGGTTCAACGACTTCTCCTACGCCGGCGCCGACGGTCAGGGCGTGCCCCTCGTCTACGACGCGTCCAACATCAACACGCCACGCTACCGCTTCGCGAACCCGGCCGATTCGGCGGCCTCGCTCAACGCCAACAACTACGCGCTCACCAATTACTCGATCAACAGTGGGCTCGCGACCGGTCGCGACGACGGCGGCCAGATCAACGCGCTGCTGCACTACGCGTTCGGCGGCAACGGCATCGACCACCCGAGCACCTTCAAGTTCGGCGCGAAGATCCGCGACGAGCACAAGGACTACGTCAACACGAGCACGAGCTACGCGTACAACGGCGCGTCCCCGGCGCCGACGGTCGCGCAGCTGTTGAGCAGCTTCACCGATCCCAACTACTACGGGTCCGTCGCGCCCGGCTTCTCGCTCGGTCCCGTTCCCGCCGTCGGCGCGGTCGCGCGATTCGAGGACGCGAACCCCGGGCTGTTCAAGACCACGACGAACGCGGTCCGCGATCAGGTCGGCAGCTTCGGCGGCACCGAGACGGTATACAGTGGCTACGGCATGAACACGACCGACTTCGGGCCATTGCGCGTGAACCTCGGCCTGCGCCTCGAGGCGACGCACTCCTCGTACACGGGGAACGTCGCCACACAGCCGGTCGACGCGAGCGGCAACAAGGGCGCGTACGTCATCACCGCCGTCCCGGGCTCGCAGCATTACGTCGATCTCTTCCCGAGCGCGCAGCTCCGCTACGCGCTCGACGCAGAGAGCAACGTGCGATTCGCCATCACCCGCGCGATCGCGCGGCCCAACTACATCGACCTCGCGCCACACCTGCAGGGTGACGTCTGCGCATCGTGCGCGACCAACTTCAACAACCTGACGAGCGGCAATCCCAACCTGAAGCCGCAGCACGCCTGGGCGTACGACCTGCTCGGGGAGCACTACCTGCCCGGCGCCGGCATCCTCTCGGGCGGTCTGTTCTACAAGCAGATCACCGACTTCATCTACCTCCGTAACTTCGTCTACAACGGCCCGGTCAGCGACTTCCAGGGCTACTACGGACGGCAGCCGGAGAACGGCGGCAACGGCCACCTCGCTGGCGCGGAGTTCCAGTACACGCAGCGCCTGCTCTTCCTTCCGGGGGCGCTCGGCGGCCTCGGGGTGGACGTGAACTGGACGCACGTCGAATCGCGTGTCTCGCTGCTCGGCGACACCGCCACGACCGCGGCCACGCTCGGACACCCCGTGGTGACGCGTCACGCGCAGCTCGCGCGGCAGGCGCCGAACGTGGCGAACCTGGGCCTCACGTACGACCTCGGCCGGGTGTCGGCACGGGCCTCGTACCAGTACCAGGGTGCCAGCATCTACAGCTACGGCGACGGCACGCGCACGGCGAGCGGCGACACCTACTTCTACCCGCACGGACAGGTCGACGCCTCGATCATCGCGAACGTGACCCCGCTCGTCTCGCTACAGCTTCAGGGGCTCAACCTGAACGACGAGATCTTCGGCTTCTACCAGGGTGCGCCGGGGGCGACGTACAGCATCCAGCGCGAGACCTACGGCCGCAGCTTCATCATCGGCGTGAAGTACGGGTTCGGCGGGCGGTAGCCGGCCGGTGTGTCAGTAGGAAACGGCCGGACGACCCTCGATCGGACGCTCGTCCCTCGTCAGGCGAGCGTCCGGCGGCCGTTCGGCGGCCGTCAGGCGGCGGCGAGCGCCGCCGCCCCGACGGCCGGGGGCGGCGCCGCGATGTCGCACGGAAGGACGACCTCGAACCGCGACCCGGATTCGCCGGTCCAGGCGAGCACGACGTCGCCC
>DASWUT010000666.1:0-5453 GCA_036401455.1 Gemmatirosa sp.
CTACCGCGTGCACGCGGCGCCGCCGGCCGCGGCGCGGACGCGCGCGGGGCCGACGCGGCGGGGAGGGCGGCGGCCGTCACGCGGCGCTCCCCGGGCCGCGCGAGACACGCCAGACGAGCCAGCGCGCGACGGCGTTGACGAGCAGCGTGATCACGAACAGCACGACGCCCACGGCCATCAGCGCCGAGAGGTGGATGTCGCTCGACGCTTCGGAGAACTCGTTGGCGATGAGCGAGGCCATCGTGTAGCCGGGCTTGAACAGCGACGCGGCGATCGCCTGGCGGTTGCCGATGACCATCGTCACGGCCATCGTCTCGCCGAGCGCGCGGCCGAGGCCGAGGATGATGCCGCCGATGATGCCCGACTTGGCGTAGGGCACGACGGCGCCGCGGATCGTCTCCCAGCGGGTCGCGCCCAACGCGAGCGCGGCCTCGCGCTGCGAGCGCGGCACGACGAGCAGCACCTCGCGCGAGACCGACGAGATGTAGGGCAGCACCATGATCGCGAGGATCACGCCGGCGGCAAACAGGCTGGGCCCGTACGGCGCGCCGGTAAAGAGCGGGAAGTTGCCGAGGTGCAGGTCGCGCTGGATGAACGGCATCACGTGGTCGCGCAGGAGCGGGATCAGCACGAACACGCCCCAGAGCCCGTAGACCACGCTGGGTACCGCGGCGAGCAGGTCGACGAGGAAGCCGAGCGGCGCGCGCAGCCAGCCCGGCGCGAGCTCGGAGATGAACACCGCGACGCCTAACGCGAGGGGCGTGGCGATGAGGAGCGCGAGGACCGACGTGACGATCGTGCCGAAGATCGCCGGGCCCGCGCCGAACTGCCCCTGGACGGGATCCCAGTCGGTGGAGACGAGGAAGTGCGGGCCGAACTGCCGCAGCGCGGGCCACCCGGCCGAGAACACCTCGATGGCCAGCAGCAGGAGCAGGACGGGGATGCACGCCGCGAAGAACGTGACCGTCCAGCGATAGATCGTGTCGCCAACCGCGCGGCCGGCCAGCTGCTCGGCACCGACGGGTTCGGCCGGGCCGTCGGTGGCGGGGGGAATGGCCGGCGGCGAGGCGCCGGGCGGTGCCGGCGCGGGGGGCGGGAGCGGGGCCCGCACGGGCGCCACACTCGGAATGGCACCCAGCGCCGCGGCGCCGTCGGACGACAGAGTCAGGTCAGGCATAGAGGCACGGGCGGTAACCTAGGCGCGCCGAGCGGATGTGTGGGGCGCGCGCCGGCCGGGGCGCTGTAACGACGCGGTCACAGGCCCCGGCGCGGTCGCGCCGGCTCAGGCCAGTCGTTCAGGCCAGGCGTTCAGGCCGGTCGTTCACGGCAGGTAGTAGCGGAACGACGTGAACACCATGTTCTCGGTCGCGAGCGGCTGCACGCGCGCGCCGCCTGTCGAGGCGGTCGACGTCGCATTGGACGACCACGTCGCACGCTCGGTGTGCGAGTACTGCACGCCAAACTGCACGGTGCCGCGCGTGCCGCGGTAGAAGCGGTACCAGAAGCCGCCAGCGCCCTGGTAGACCATCCGCGTATCGGCGTTGCACCCACCGTTGACCGGGGTCGTCGTGCTCGTCGGCAGGAGTTCGACGTCGCACGCCGTGTTGTTGAGCAGTGCGGAGCCGTAGCCGACGCCCTTGCCGGCCGAGTTCACGTCGGAGGTGCGGTAGGCGTACTCGATGCCGCCGTAGCCGTAGAGGTCGAGCGCCGGCGTGGCGTGCAGATCGACGGTTGCGAGGCCGTGGGCGGCGCGGACCGGGACGATCTGGCCCTGCGCGTTCAGCGTGGCATCGGGAAGTTGCGACGTTCCGTAGCGGCCGATGCCGCGCCCGTACAGGCCGTTGAATCCGATGTCGACGACCTTCTGGATGGGCAGGAAGATGCTCGCCCCGACGCCGCCGGCGGTGGTGGTGTAGTTGCTCGCGCCGCCGTTGGACGCCGGGGTCGTCGTGGTCGTCGTGCCGACCGTGGTCGACGTGCCCGGGATGACGGTGTAGATACGGTCGCGGAAGATCCGCCCGACCGCCTTCAGTTCGAAGTGCCCGAAGCCCGGCTCGAAGGCGAGCTTGATGTGCGCGTCAGGGGCGACGTCGTACGAGTAGTTGGCGGTCGCGTTCAGCGCACCGCCGCCGGGCTGTCCGTAGAGAACGGCGACGTTCGAGTTGACGCTCCCGCGCGCGGTGACCGTCGTTTGCGGCTCTTCGAGCGACGCCGCGAGCCAGACGTTGTTGTTGGCCTGGTACGTGAGGCGGGCGCCGAACTGGCGCGCCCAGTCGTACCCGACCACGTACTGGGCCTCGATCACCGACGGGATGTACTCGGCGCGCGTCGCGATGCCCTTGCGGTCGGGCGTCGTCAGGCTCCACATCTGCCCGCCGGTGAACGTGAACCCGTTCTTGAACGCGGCCTGCGCCCAGAACTGGCGGACGCGGAACGGGTAGCTGTTGCTCTCGTTGGAGTTGGAGCTGGTGCCGGACGAGAGGAAGTCGCCTTCGAAGTAGCCGCTGACGTTGACGGTCGAGAGCCTCCCTTCGCCTAACACGCCGAGGCGCGACTGGCGGGCGGACCCGCGAAACTCGGAGAGCTGGCCCTGTGCGGTGTGCGTGAACGGGATCGCGTTGAACGACGTCGGCAGGTCCGACTGCACGGTCCGCTGACGGTACAACGCTTCGGCGGCGAAGAACCCGATCGGCGTGATGCGCACGCCCTTGTAACTGAGGTTGCTCGGGCCGGACGCGCTGTCGCTCGGCAGGTTGGTGGCGCCGGAAGGCTGCGCGAGGACCACGGCCGGGGCGACGAGCGCTGCGAGGACGGCCGCGGTCGCGAGGGGACGACGCTGAATCATGAGGGATCGAGAGGATGTGAGAACAGCGGCAGCGGTCCCTCGCAGCGGGGACGTGTGCCGAACGTGCTACAAATGTGAGGAAGGAGACGTGGCCGCGCCCGCGCACGGCCGGGGCCGTGTCGCGGGCGCGGGTGGTGCAGTTGCCGGGGCCGGATCAGCGCGCCGCGACGGTGACCGTGCCGAGGCGCTTGCGGAGCTGCGTGAGCAGGTTGGGCGGGAGCGGGGCGTAGTCGAGCTGCGCCGCGCTCTGCTGTCCGTCGGTGAGACCGTAGCGAAGGAAGTCGAGGAGCTTCTTCCCCTTGGCCGGGTCCTTCTGGTTGGTGTAGATCAGCGCCCACGTCATCGACGAGATGGGGTAGGCGTCGCGCCCCGGCGCGTTGATGATCGAGATGCGGTAATCGGTGTTGGCCGGCAGCCCCTTGGCGACCGCGGCGGCCGCGGCCGTCACGCCCGCCGGGCTCGGGAGGACGAACTGGCCGGCCGCGTTCCGGATCATCGGAAGCGGCAGCTTGTTCTGCCGCGCGTAGGCGAGTTCGACGTAGCCGATGCCGCCCGGCGTCTGCTTCACCTGCCCGGCGACGCCCTCGTTCCCCTTACCGCCGAGGCCGACCGGCCACTTCACATCCTTGCCGGTGCCCACCGTCGTCTTCCACGCCGGACTAACGGTCGAGAGGTAGTCGGTCCAGATGTAGGTCGTGCCGCTGCCGTCCGACCGGTGAATGACGAGGATGTCCGTGTCGGGCAGGCGCACGCCGCGGTTGAGGCTGACGAGCTGCGGATCATTCCACTTCGTGATCTTGCCGAGGAAGATGTCGGCGAGGACCTCGCCGGTGAAATGGAGCTGCTGCGTGACGCCCGGCAGATTGTAGACCGGCAGCACGGCGCCCATCGCGACGGGCACGTGCAGGATCGGGCCGCCCTTGGCCGCCGCCATCTCGGCGGGGGTCATCGGCGCGTCGGTCGCGCCGAAGTCCACCGTCTGTTCGGAGAGCTGACGGATGCCGCCACCGGAGCCGATCGACTGGTAGTTGACCCGGACGCCGGCCTTGGCCGCGTAGTCCGCTGCCCAACGCGAGTAGAGTGGGTAGGCGAAGGTCGAGCCCGCGCCGGTGAGGTCCTGCGCGCGCGCCGTGGCCGGCACCGCGAGCGCGCCGCCGGACGCGAGCGCGGCGGCGAGCGCGACCGTGCCTGCCGCCGCGCTCACGCGCGCGGTCGCGCGCCGGAGCAAGGTGAACCGGGGTCGTGAGAATACGTGCACGTGGAGCTCCGAAGGTCGGGGTGAGACCGTGATGATGACCCCGCGCTGTCACGTCGGATGCTACGGTCGCGTCACGGGCGCGTAACGCGCGCCGGCACTGCTCGGCTCACCGTGCCGCAGCAGCGCCGCTGCTCCCGACCGAATCGAGGCGCTGGCGCAGGCGCGCGGTCATCGCCGGCGGCAGCGGCGCGTAGTCGAGCGAGGGCTCGATGCTCTGCCCGTCGGTGAGGCCCCAGCGAATGAACTGGACGAGCTTGCGCGACTTCGCCGTATCGCGCGGCGTACGGTAGATGAGCATCCAGGTCATCGTCGAGATCGGGTACGCATTCGCGCCCGGCGCGTTGGCGATCGAGACGCGGTAGTCCGTGTTGGCCGGGAGTGCGGCGAGCGCCCCGGCCGCGGCGGCGGTCGTCGTTTCGACGGAGGGCGCGACGAAGTTGCCGGCGACGTTTCGGATGGCGGCCGCGGGAAGCTTGTTCTGCCGCGCGTACGCGAGTTCGACGTAGCCGATCGCGCCCGGGCTCTGCTTCACCTGCCCGGCGACGCCTTCGTTGCCCTTGCCGCCGAGGCCGACGGGCCACTTGACGTCCTTGCCCTTGCCGACGGCCTGCTTCCACGCCGGGCTCACGGCGGTGAGGTAGTCGGTGAACGTGTAGGTGGTGCCGCTGCCGTCGGAGCGGTGCGCGACGAGAATGTCGGTGTTAGGCAGTGCGACGCCGGCGTTGGTCGCGGCGATGCGCGGGTCGTTCCACTTGGTGATCTTGCCGAGGAAGATGTCGGCGAGCACGTCGCCGGCGAACTTGAGCGGCGTGGTGACCTGCGGCAGGTTGTAGGTCACGACGACGGCGCCCATCGCGGTCGGGATGTGCATGATCGGGCCGCCCTTGGCCTTCGCGAGCTCGTCGTCGGTCATCGGCGCGTCGGTCGCGCCGAAGTCGACGGTCTGCTCGGAGAGCTGGCGGATGCCGCCGCCCGAGCCGATCGACTGGTAGTTGACGTGCACGCCGGCCTTGGTCGCGTAGTCGGCGGCCCAGCGCGAGTAGAGCGGGTAGGCGAACGTCGAGCCCGCGCCGGTGAGGTCGGCGCCGGAGCCGCCCGCGCCGCCGCCGGCGCTCGCGTTCGTGTCGGACTTTCCGCCGCACGCGGCGGCGAGGGCGAGGACCGTGGCGGCGCATAGGCCGACGCACGTCGGATGTGAGGACAGGCGTCGCATGTGAGGGATCGCTGGGGTGCGGCGGAAGTGCTACAGGACGGGGTCGGGGCACCCGCGACGTGGCGGGCGCGCCGGACATGGTATGCGCGGCCGGCGTCGGGATGGCGCGCCGGGGGGGCATGCACGCTGTAACGATT
>DASWUT010000667.1:0-4578 GCA_036401455.1 Gemmatirosa sp.
CAGGTCGCGGGCGTGAGGCTCGAGAACAGGACGGCGTTGCCCGAGGCACCGCCGATGGCCGCCACGGCGTACGTCCCACCCACGCGGGCCGGGCTCGGCGGCGTGGAGGTGAAGGTGATCGCCTGCGGCCGGAGCGCGACCAGGATCGTCTGCGTCGCCTCGGTGGCGGGGGCGTACGTGGCGCTGCCGGCCTGGTCGGCCGCGAGCGTGCACGTGCCCGCGGCGATGAAGCTGACCGGGGCCGCGGCCGTTGTGGTGGCGGCGGTGATTGGCGCCGCGCTGCTCGGCCGGGCGGCCGAGCGCCGGGCGCCCGATGCGCCGGCCAGCGCGGAGCTCCGCACGATCGCCCGGGCCGTGCCGGCGCTCGCGGTCCTGCCGTTCGAGAACGTCGGCGCGCCCGGCGACGCCTACTTCGCCGACGGCGTCGGCGACGAGCTGGCGAGCCGTCTCACGAGCCTGCAGGGGCTGCGCGTGATCCCGCCGCGCAGCGCACGCGAGTACCGGGGCAGCGCCAAGCCGCCCGCGCAGGTCGGGCGCGAGCTCGGCGCCGACTACCTGCTCACGGGGCAGGCCAGCTGGGACCGGTCGGGCGGGGCGGGGCGCGTGCGCGTCACGGCGGAGCTCGTGCGTGCGCGCGACGGCAGCGCGGTGTGGGCGGACCGCTACGTCGCGGACGCGGCCGATGTGATCGCGGTCGAGGGGCAGATCGGCGAGCGCGTCGCCGCGGCGCTGGAGCTTGCGCTCGGCGAGCCGGCGCGGCGCACGCTCGCGACGCGCCCGACCGTCGACTTCGAGGCCTACAGCGCCTTTCTTCGCGGCGAGGCGCTCCGTACGGCGCCGGCGGGGGACGCCGCCGTGTGGCGGGAAGCGGTCGGCGAGTACGGGCGCGCCGTCGTGCGCGACCCGCACTTCGCGCTCGCCTACGCGCGGCTCTCGGAGGTGCACAGCCTCCTCTATCACTGGAATGCCGACCCGACGGAGCGCCGGCTGGCGCTCGCGCGGGACGCCGCGGAGCGGGCGGTGCGCCTCGATCCCGCGCTCGCCGAGGCGCACCTCGCGTTGGCGCTGTGTGCGTACTACGGCGACCGGGACTACGACCGCGCGCTGGACGAGATCACGCGCGCCCTCCGCGCCCAGCCGGGGCGCGGCGAGTTCCTGTCCGTGCGCGGCTACGTCCTGCGGCGGCAGGGACGGCTCGCCGAGGCGGCCGCGACGCTCGCGCACGCGGTCGAGGTGGACCCGCGGTCGGCGGTGGCCGCGGCGGACGCGGCAGCGACCTTCGCGATGATGCGCGCCTTCCCTGAGGCGATGCAGTACTATGAACGCGCGGTCGCGCTCGCCCCGGACCGCATGTGGACCCAGGCGGATGTCGCGCAGCTCCTCGTCGCGTGGCGAGGCGACACCGCGGGCGCGCGCCGCGTCGTACGCGACGCGCTGAAGCGGGGTGCACCAGGGCCGCTCGTCGCACGCCTCGACGACGAAGCGATGCTGCTCCTCGGCGACGGCCCGGCGGAGCGCGCGGCCGTGCGCGCGCTGACCCCGGCCGCGTTCGGCGGCGACACGACGCAGTACCTGCTGTGGGTTGCCGACTGGGCGCGCCTGCACGGAGCCGCCGCGCACGGTCGGGCCGCCGCGGACTCGGCGCGGCGGCGGCTGGAGCCCCTGGTGGCCGCGCACCCCGACGCCCCCGGACCGCAGATGGCGCTCGGACGGGCCTACGCGCAGCTCGGGCGGCACGCCGACGCGTTGCGGGTCGCGCGCCGCGCGGTTGCGCTGCCAGCGGTCGCCCGCGACGCGATCGACCGGATGAACCTCGAACAGAACCTCGCCTACGTCGAGACGCTCGCGGGCGCGCACGGCGACGCGATCGCGCAGCTCGCCCGGCTCCTGGCCGGGATGTCGGACTACACGCCGGCGCTCCTGCGGCTCGACCAGCGGTGGGCGCCGCTCCGCGCGGACGCTCGGTTCCGTCAGATGATCAGCATGGCACCGTGACGACATGCCGAGTCGGTTCGCCGCGGGCGCGCTCGACGTGATCGCCGCCCCGCGCGGCCCGGCGTCCGAACGGTGCAGGCACGTGCGTTGCCACATACGGCGGCCGTTCCGTCCTCACCCTCGGAGAATCGCCATGATCCGCTCTATCCCGTACGTGCTCAGCGCGTTGCTCATCCCGGCCTTCGTCGCCGGCGCCCAGACGACCGCTCCCGCCCAGACGACCGGCCCCGCGCAGACGACCGCGCCGGCGAAGCCCACGCACCACAGCCTGATCAAGGGCGCGGCGGCGGGGGCGGTCGCCGGTCACTATGGCGGGAAGGCGGCCACCGGCCACGGCCACGCCGTGCTCGGGGCGGTGGCCGGCATGGAGGCGCAGCACCTGCGCAACAAGCGGGAGAAGCGGGCCTACCAGCAGCAGCTGCGGGGCCAACCCGCGGTCGCGCCGACGACCACCCCGTAACCGCCCGTACGGGGCGCGCCTGAGAGGCGCGCCCCGCTGGCGGGTAGCAGACCGCAGGTGGCCGCGAGCTCTTCCCAGGCTCCGCGGCCGCGCGTTTACCGGGTCCAGACCAGCACGACGCTGCAGCCAGAGCGATGCCCGCCGCCGTACTCGAGCGGGGCGTATGTCGCGTCGGGGTAAACCTCGATGCCTGCTACCTGTTGCGGGCCCACGAACCGGTCAAGCACGTCGTCGGCCTGGAGGGGTGTCCCGTCCAGGATCACATCCGCCCGGCAGGGCCCCGGTCTCCGGCCGCGGCCGAGGATCGCGTTGCCGAAGCGCGGGTCCGGGACGACCTGCATCCCGGCCAGTCCACGGAGCGCGTCGGAGACCTCGGCCCTGTGCTCGACGTCCGCGGCCGTGAGGAACCGGCCGAAGCTGGCGCGGCGCCGGCGGTCGAGGAACTCCCTGAGCCGCAGCGACGGGGTCGACGGGATGCCGTAGACGGTCTCGGGCGCGAGTGTCGCCACCCGCTCCAGCCGCACGTCGGTCGCGGCCGGCTGGCCGGGCGCGAGGTCGACGGCGACCCGGCGTGGCGCGAACCCGATGGCCCGCACCTCGAGCGTGCGCGTGCCTGCGGTCAGCCCGGCAAGCGCGAACGTCCCGTCCTCGCCGGCGGTGGCCGTGGCGCCCGTGCCCCAGACGAACGCCCGAGCCGCACGCACCGGGCGACCGGCCGGGTCGCGCACGGTCCCGGTCAGGCGCGCGGTGCCGCGTGCCACGGCGACCGTCGCCGTGTCGCCGAGGGAGAGGTCGCGCACCGCGAAGCCGCGCGGCGGCACCTCGACGCCCACCTCGCCGCTCGCGCGCTCCGGGGCGGACGCGCTCGCCGCCAGCTCCACGCCCGCAGGCACGCCGCACGCCACGTAGGTGCCGCCCGGGCCGGTGGGGACCGAAACGCGGCGGCGCTCCCGGTGCACGCGGCCGGCCCCGATCGCGAGCTCCGACCAGGTGAAGACGACCGTAGCCCGCGCGACGGGCGCGCCGTCGGCCGCGTCGCGCACGCGCCCGGCCAGCACGCCGGTCGAGTCGTTAGGCGCCTGTCCGCTCCCGCACAACGCCGGACGCAGGGCCGCGAAGGTCGGCAGGCCGAGGTCGACGCGCACCGCGTCGCGCCCGGGCCCGAGCTCGACGAGGCGCGGCGGGACGTCCACGTGCAGCAGGTCGAGCAGCGGGTCGTCGAAGCCGACGAGGTAGCGCCCCGGCGCGAGCGCGTCGATGCGGAACGCACCCGCCGAGTCGGCCACGACGGCGCGGCGGCCGAGCAGGTCGCCGGCGCGCGCGAGCTGCACGGCCGCGCCCGGGAGTGGGCGGTGCCGCAGCGAGTCGTAGACCACCCCGGAGACCGCCCGGTCGACGACGACCGTGAACGGGTCCGTCGGCGGGGCGGGGGGGCCGCTGGCGGCGGCGCGGGTGGCGGATGGCCACAGGGCGACGCGGGTCGACGCCGCGGCCCATGACGCGGGGCCGAGCGCGACCGACCACGACGCACTCGGTCCGTCCGGGGCTTCGGCGGTGATCCGCGGTGTGGCTGCGCGCGGCACTTCGCAGAGCACGAAGCGGCCCTCGCTGTCGGTCGTGGCTTGTGCGCTTCCGCTGGCGTTGCGGCCCGTCGCCCCGTCGGCCCACACGGCGCGCACGCGCGCACCCCCGACGGCTGGTGCGGCGGTGTCGACCCCCGGGATCGCTCGCCCCGCGTCCCGCGCCGAGGCCGCGGGGGCCCACGCCGCCCATGCGCGCTCGTCCACGACGGTGCCGTAGACCAGGCGGGTGGCGCTCGAGTCGGCGCGTGTCCTGGTGCCGGTGTCGGCGCGCACCGGTGCCGGGCAGCGCGCGGTGAGCGACGCGAGCGTCGGCACCGCGACGGTGAGCGCCGCGCGCGCGTCGGGCGTCACCCGCACCGCGGTGACCGGCGGCTCGACGTCAGCGGCGGGCGACGGCAGGGCGACCCGGACCAGATAACGCCCGGGCGGTAACGCGACGACGGCGGACCCGTCGTCCGTCGTCTTCGCGAGCGTCCCGGCCGCGTGCGCCAGCCGCACCCGCGTGCGGCCGTCGGTGATGACCCACGCCGCCCCCGCCGG
>DASWUT010000668.1:0-8825 GCA_036401455.1 Gemmatirosa sp.
CAAGCTGCAGTAAAGGTGCATGGGGTCTTTTTGTCCTGTCGCGGGAACTCGGAATCCTCACCGAGACTGCCATTTCGCCGAGCGCGTGGTCGAGACAGTGCTCAAGTCGTTACGCCATTCGTGCAGGTCGGAACTTACCCGACAAGGAATTTCGCTACCTTAGGACCGTTATAGTTACGGCCGCCGTTTACCGGGGCTTCGGCTCAAGGCTTCTCCCGTGAAGGATGACCTCTCCCCTTAACCTTCCGGCACCGGGCAGGCGTCAGTGCGTATACGGCGCCTTACGCGGCTTTGCACGCACCTGTGTTTTTGCTAAACAGTCGCTTGAGCCGATTCACTGCGGCACCCTTCGGCTACCCAGGTCAACCGGGTCACCTACTGGATGCATCCCTTCTTCCGAAGTTACGGGATCATTATGCCGAGTTCCTTGACCACGTCTCACTCGTGCACCTGAGGCTTCTCGCCTCGCCCACCTGTGTCGGTTTACGGTACGGTCGTCGCCACACTCCGCCGCGAGCTTTTCTCGCCCGTCGACTCCACAGCCCTCGCCAGATCCAAAGATCCAGCTCGCCATCCCCTCTCGGCTCGCGCCTACCGGCTTAGACGGTCAGTCCACAAGACCGCGGCTGCTTCGTTCCGGTGTCCCTCGCGGGTTCAACATGTGGAAACGGGGCGGGACTGTTCGCCCGCTACCCATCGGCTACGCCTCTCGGGCCTCGCCTTAGGGGCCGCCTCACCCGGCGCTGATTGCCATGGCGCCGGAACCCTTGGGCTTTCGGTGTGCAGGGTTCTCACCTGCATTTGCGCGTACTCAGTCCGGCATCCTCACTTGCCGCCGCTCCACCCCAAGGTTCCCACCGGGGCTTCCCCGCTACGGCAACGCTCCCCTACCCCTACGCATGACGCGTAAGGCCAAGCTTCGGCGGGCCGCTTAATCCCGACCATTCTCGGCGCGTCGCCACTGGACCGGTGAGCTATTACGCACTCTTTCAAGGAATGGCTGCTTCTAAGCCAACCTCCCGGTTGTCACGGTAGCGACACATCCTTCGCTATACTCAGCGGCCACTTCGGGGCCTTAGCTGTGGCTCTGGGTTCTTTCCCTCTCGCCGCTGGACATTATCGCTCAGCGACTGCCTCCCGCGGTCCATCGGTCAGGTATTCGGAGTTTGGTTGGGGTTGGTACCGGCTCCGCCAGCCCGCGCCCATCCAGTCGCTCTACCCCCTGCCGACATACGCAGGCTCTCCCTTGCGGGCGCCCACCGCCGCGAGGCTCTACCTCAATAGATTTCGGGGAGAACCAGCTATCTCCAGGCTTGATTGGCCTTTCACCCCTACCCACAAGTCATCCGAACGGTTTTCAACCCATACCGGTGCGGCCCTCCACTGGGTGTTACCCCAGCTTCAGCCTGCTCATGGGTAGATCGCCCTGGCTTCGGGTCTACCCCCGCGCACTCCACGCGCCCTGGTTGCAGGACTCGCTTTCGCTCTGGCTCCGGGCCTCAAGCCCTTAGCCCCGCGCGCGAGGCGTAACTCGCCGGATCATAATGCAAAAGGCACGCAGTCAGACGCTCGCCCCTCGCGAGGCGCCGTCCTCCTACCGCTTGTCGGCCAGTGGTTTCAGGCTCTCTTTCACTCCCCGCACGGGGGTGCTTTTCACCTGTCCCTCACGGTACTCGTCCACTATCGGTCACACGGGAGTCTTTAGCCTTGGAGGGTGGTCCCCCCAACTTCCCGCCCGGTTCCTCGTGCCGGGCAGTACTCAGGCAACCTGCTAGACCGCGCACCTCGCGTTCCGCTACCGGGCTCTCACCGTCTCTGGCCCCCCGTTCCAAGGGAGTTCGCGTCGCTTCGCACGGCCCGTCCGCAGGGCCTATAACCCCCATCCCACAAGGAGATGGGTTTGGGCTCCGCCCCTTTCGCTCGCCGCTACTCCGGGCATCTCGCTTGATTTCTCTTCCTCCGGGTACTGAGATGTTTCAGTTCCCCGGGTTCGCCTCACCCTTGCAGGTGATGACCAAGGCTTCCCCTGGCCGGGTTTCCCCATTCGGGCATCCGGGGCTCATCGCGTGTGTGCCGCTCCCCCCAGCGTATCGCCGCTTACCGCGCCCTTCCTCGCCTCCGTGTCCCCAGGCATCCCCCACTGGCCGTCTGTCGCTTGACCACCACCGCAATGTGGAGGCAAGCGTCTGCACAGTAGTCGCCATCAGGCGTACTACATCACACGTCGCAGTCTCGCGTGGATCGCCAGCCGTCGCTCGCGCAACGGTCACGATCCACGAAGATCGTTTCCCACTCGATCGCCGCACGTCCGTGATTACCACGTCGGTGCCGCGATCACCCTCGTCCGTCATTTGTCAAACAGTCCGCGGCGTTGGCCGCAGGCGGAAGAACATCGTAACCGAACCCGCCTCGCTTCGCAACTGCCAGCGCTGATTGTAGTTACCCGTCGAGCGCCGCTGCGTTCCGCCGCGCGACCTGCTCGCGGCGGGATGGTCAACATACGAATGCGTTGGCGGAGCGTCAAGTGGTCGGCAGCAACCCTGTTGCGGTTCCAGTCCGCCACGCGCTGGCCTACCATCCGGGTGCCCTCTCCCCCCAATCCATGGCCGCGCGCACACCAGCCAACCGCGTTCCGACCGCTCCTCTTCGCGCTCATCCCGCCCATGGCGGCACGGTGCCGTCGCGCGACCCAGCGACCGCGACGGTCTCGGCGCGTGGCGCCGAACGGTGGACGCGCGGTCATCCGTGGATCTACCGGAGCGACGTCATCGCGCCCCCGAGCCGACCGGCCGGCGTCGTCGGCGTCGAGGACGCGCGCGGCCGCCCGCTCGGACGCGCGCTCTGGAGCCCGGCGTCGGAAATCTCGCTCCGGTTGCTGACGCGCGACGCGCGGGCCGCCGTCGACCGGTCCTGGTGGCGCGACGCGCTCGCCCGGGCGATCGACCGTCGCGCACCGCTCGCCACCGAGGCGACCGCGTACCGACTCGTGCACGGCGAAGGCGACGGCCTGCCCTCGCTCGTCGTCGACCGGTACGATCGGTGGCTCGTCCTCCAGTTGATGAGCGCCGGACTCGAGACGGTGCGCGACGACATCGTCGCCGCGCTGCTCAACCTCACGGGCGCCGACGGCATCCTTGCCCGAAACGACGCCGCGCTCAGGGCGCGCGAGGACCTTGCACGCGAGACAGTGCTGCTCCACGGCACGGTGCCGACGACGATCGCGGTCGAGGAGGCCGGGGTGCGGTACCTGGCCGCGCCGTGGACGGGCCAGAAGACGGGCGCGTTCCTCGATCAGCGCGAGAACCGCGCGCTCGTCGGACGGATCGCGCGCGGCCGCGCGCTGGACTGCTTCAGCTACCACGGCTCGTTCGCGCTGCACCTCGCGCGGCGGGCGGACACCGTCCTCGCGCTCGACATCTCGGCCGCCGCGCTGGAGCGGGCGCGCGAGAACGCGACGCTCAACGGGTTCACGAACGTCGAGACGCGCGAGGCCAACGCGTTCGACTACCTGCGCGACGCGGAGCGCGCGGGGGAGCGGTTCGAGACGATCGTGCTCGACCCACCGGCGTTCGCGAAGACGCGCGGTGCCCTCGATGCAGCGGTTCGCGGCTACAAGGAAGTCAACCTGCGCGCGATGCGGTTGCTCGCGCCAGGCGGCCTGCTCTACACGGCAAGTTGCAGCTTCCATCTCAGCCGCACGTTGTTTCTCGAGGTGCTCACGGCCGCGGCGGCGGATAGTGGGCGGCGCATCGTGCTCCGCGAGGTGCGCGGACAGCCGCTCGACCATCCCGAGGTGCTCACGATCCCAGAGACCGGGTACATCAAAGGCGCGCTGGTCGAAGCGCTCGACTGACGACGCGCTCGACTGACGACGCAGGCGACCCACGGCGCGAGGGCCGACGGCGCGCGTCGCCCGGTTAGCGGCGCTGGCACGTCGGACAGGCGTACGTCGAGCGGCCGGCCTGCACGGTGCGAGCGATCGCTCGTCCGCACCGGCGACACGGCTCGCCGGCGCGCTCGTAGACGGCCAGGCGGTCGAGTGCTTCCCCTTCGGCGTGACGGCCCGGGCTCGCGATCGCGTCGGCGAGGGTCTCGCGGATCGCGATCGTGAGCCGCGCGAGGCGGCGTGGCCCGATGCGGCCCGCAGGGGTACGGGGATCGATCCGCGCGCGCCAGAGGGCCTCGGACGCGTAGATGTTGCCGATCCCGCCGACGAGCGCCTGATCGAGGAGCGTGGGCTTGATGGCCTGGCGGCGCGCGGCGAGCACGCGGCCGAAGTACGACGCGTCGAACGCGGGATCGAGCGCGTCGGGAGCGCGCACCGGGCGCGGGTCGTCGGGTGCAATGCGGCGGATCGTGCCGAAGCCGCGACTGTCGACGAGAGTTACGGTCGAGCCGTCGTCGAGGTCGATCGCGGCGCGCGCGAAGCGCGGCGTCTCGGGCTCGGACGTCGGGCCGAACGCCCAGTCGCCAGCCATGCGGAAGTGCACCTCGAGTGCGCTGCCGTCGTCGAGCTGCAGCGTCTGGTACTTCGCCCAACGGTCGACGCCGACAACGCGGCGCCCGGAAACCGCGGCGGCCTCGCCCGGGGGAAGCGTGCGGCTCGTCATGCGGTGCAGCGTGCGCACGCGCAGGATGGTGCGCCCGACGACGACGGGGCGCAGGCGCCGCATCGCGGTCTCGACTTCGGGAAGCTCGGGCATGCGCGGAAGGAGGGGGTGCGGGGTGCGGGGTGCGGAGTGCGGTCGCAACGCACGCCGCGTTGCGCGGCGGCTGGCGGATGGTAGGTTACCGCCTCCTCTTTCTGGCGTTCCGGCGATGCAGGCCCAGCGTTCACTCAGGCACGAGTACGAGCGGTACCTCGAGGACGAGATCGAGGCGTACAAGGACAGTGTGCCGCGTGCCGCGCTCCTCGCGCTCGGGGACGAGGCGGTCGACGCGCTGCGCGCGTTGCCGCAGGCGGCGCTCACCGAGTTGGTGTTGTGCGACGAAGTCGATCGACTCATCGCGCGCCGGCTCAAGCTGCCGACCTACCGCACGTGGCGGCGGCGGTACATGAAGCGGATCGCCGAGCTGCGGCAGCCCGAGCATTGGGGGTTTGCGGCCGAGGCGACGCTCGTGCGCGAACTGATCGCCTCGGGCGACGGCGAACATGTGCTCGTCGCCGGGACCGACGCCGACGACGCGGTGATGTTCTCCGCTGCACTCGGCTGCTCAGTGACGACGGTCGGGCACGAGCCGGAAGCCGTGGGGCGGACCCTCGCGGTGGCGGAGGCGTCGGGGCTGGGCCGGCGCGTGCACGGATGCGTCGGCGGGCTCGACGACTGGATGCCGGAGGCGGGGCTTCGCGTCGTGTTCTGCTCGACGGGGGCGCTGGCGCACGTAGGCGCCGGCGCGCAGGCGGAGGTCATCGACGCGCTGCAACGTGCGACGCTGCCCGGGGGGACGCACTTCGTCCGGGCACCACGGACGACTCGGGCAGCGTCGGAGGTGCAGCCGGCGTGGGTGCGGGAACTCGAGCCGCGCTACGTCGGATGGGCGACGAGCCTCGAGGATTGCGGCGGAGACCGGCCGACGTTCGTCGCGCGCAAAGTCGCGCACTAAACGTGGGCACCGCGCGAAGGCGGAACCTTTCGAAGGTGCCGCGTTCGACCGTGTCGATGTGCGACACCTGTCCCCGCCGCGCCGTGTCACCTCGCGACAGCCGGCGCGGGGGCAGCGGTCGCGATTCGGTATAAGAGACGCCGCAGCAAAGACTTACAGAACGTCGGCTGACGGCACCCGCGCTGCTTATGGAGAGCCCGACCGTGATGCACCAACCAACGGCGGAGAATCCGTATGCGACAGTCGACTGTATTTCGTGAGAGCCCCGAACCGATCGGGATCGTGATCGCCGCACCTGGGCGAACCGAGCCCACGCGCGAGGAGTCCGAGCGCCCCCTGCTGGCGTACGTCTGGGGACCGCCGCCTGAGCCGACGTTCACCGTCGTCGCGGAGCCGCGCGCGGCATAGTCGCGGGATCCGGTTCGCTGCGCTTCCACGGCCGGGGTACGGGTGCGACCTTACCCCCGCGCGTGGCGGGCCGCCGATCCGTGGCACCCTGCCCGCGCGCACGCCGGCCGGGCGAGGTGACGGCCGGCCGTTCTTCGACCGAGGGAGCGCTGGCGATTGAAGGCGTTGGTGAAAGACATCGCAGGGCCGGGGTTCGCGCTGCGTGAGGTGCCGGAGCCGCGGATCCGCGAGAACGAGGTGTTGATCCGGGTACGGCGCGCGGGCGTGTGCGGCACGGACGTGCACATCTACTCGTGGGACGCGTGGGCGCAGGGGCGCTGCCGCCCGCCGTTCGTCGTGGGGCACGAGTTCGCCGGCGACGTCGTCGAGGTCGGCTCGTTGGTCGAGAACGTGGCGATCGGGGACCGGGTGACGGCCGAGGGGCACATCGTCAACGAGCTGAGCGTGTTCAGCCGGACTGGGAACGCGCACGTCGATCCGGAAACGCGGATCATCGGGGTCGACCGCGACGGCTGCTTCGCGGAGTACATCGCGATGCCGGCGTCGAACGTGTGGCATCTGGACGCGAACGTGTCGTACGACGTCGGGGGGATTCACGATCCGATGGGGAACGCGTTCCACACGGCGCTCCACGGGACCGAGATTCCGGGCGCGGCGGTGCTGATCACCGGGTGTGGGCCGATCGGGCTGTTCGCGGTGGGGATCTGCAAGGCGGCCGGAGCGTCGCGGGTGATCGCGGTCGACGTGAACGCGACGCGGTTGGAGTTGGCGCGGACGATGGGCGCGCACGACGCGGTGACGCCGGGCGACGCCGAGCGCGTCGTGGAGCGCGCGACGGACGGGCACGGGGTGGACGTGACGCTTGAGATGAGCGGGGTGCCGAGCGCAGTGCATCAGGCGTTCGCGCTGACGCGGCCGGCGGGGCGGGTCCAGATGCTCGGGATTCCGTCGCAGCCGGTGGCGGTCGACTTCGCGACGGAGGTCATCTTCCGCGGCCTCACGGTGTACGGCGTGGTCGGCCGGCGGATGTACGATACGTGGCACCAGATGACGCGCTTCCTGCGCGCGGGTACGTTCGACCCGACGCCGGTGATCACGCACCGGTTCCCGCTGGAGGGCTACGACGAGGCGATCCACGCCATCCGGTGTGGCGAGGCGGGCAAGGTCATCTTCGAGGTCGCCTGAGCGCACCACCGCGCGGCGGCGACGGGGCCTGCACGGGAGAGCGCACATGTACGAGAACGATCACGACGACATCCTGACCGCAGCGCGCGCCGGCGACACCGACGAGGTCGCGGCGGTGCTGTCGATGGACAACTGGCTCACGGCGGCGAGGGATGGCGACGGCCGCACGGCGCTGCACCTCGCCGCGGCCGGGGGTCACGCCAGCACGGTCGCGCTGCTGCTGCACAACAACGCGGACCCGAACGCGCGGGACGGCGCGGGGCGGACACCGCTCGTGCTGGCGGAGCAGGCGGGGCACGGGACGATCGTGGACCTGCTCCGCAGCGGCGGCGGGCGCTGACGCGCTCATCCCATCACGCGCGGACTCTCCGGCATTCTCATGACGACGACTCTTCCCCCGGGCGGCGCGCTCGCCGCCGATCTGCAGGCGCAGTTGGACCAGCTCAAGGCGGACCGCGTCTACAAGCGGCTCAACTACCTCGAGAGTCCGCAGGCGGCGCGCGTGCGGATGGAGGGGCGCGGCGAGGTCGTGATCCTCTCGTCGAACAACTACCTCGGCCTGGCGAACGAGCCGGCGGTGGTGGACGCGGGGATCGAGGCGCTGCGCGCGTACGGCGCGGGGACGGCGAGCGTGCGATTCATCTGTGGGACGTTCACGGTGCACCGCGAGCTGGAGGAGGCGCTGGCGCGCTTCGTCGGGACCGAGGCGGCGCTGTCGTACGTGAGCGCGTGGAACGCGAACGAGGCGCTCACGGCGACGATCGTCGAGGCGGGCGACTTCGTGATCTCGGACGAGCTGAACCACGCGTCGATCATCGACTCGATCCGGCTGGCGAAGGCGATCAAGAAGTGCGCGACGGGCGTGTACAAGCACGGTGACATGGACGACCTGCGGGCGAAGCTCGCGGCCAACCGGGGCGCGCGGCGGAAGTTGATCTGGACGGACGGCGTGTTCTCGATGGAGGGGTCGATCGCGAAGCTGCCCGACATCCTGGAGATCGCGCGCGAGTTCGGGGCGGCGGTGGTGATGGACGACTCGCACGCGACCGGGGTGCTCGGCGCGACGGGGCGCGGGACGGCGGAGCACTTCGGCGTCATGGGCGAGGTCGACGTGATCACCTCGACGCTCGGCAAGGCGTTAGGCGGGGCGGCGGGCGGGTTCATCGCGGGGCCGTCGCCGCTCGTCGACATGATGACGCAGCGGTCGCGGCCGCAGCTGTTCTCGAACGCGCTGCCGCCCACGGTGGCCGCGAGCTCGCTGGCCGCGGTGCGGTTCG
The DNA here is from genome assembly GCA_036401455.1 of Gemmatirosa sp. Taxonomy (GTDB): domain Bacteria; phylum Gemmatimonadota; class Gemmatimonadetes; order Gemmatimonadales; family Gemmatimonadaceae; genus BPUI01. The sequence goes on from DASWUT010000668.1 coordinate 8,475, forward strand.
CGGAGGCGCATCCGGAGCGGGTGCGGACGTTGCGCGAGAACACGCGGTACTTTCGCGAGGCGATCGTCGAGGCCGGGTTCACGCCGCTCGCCGGGGAGACGCCGATCGTGCCGATCATCGTCGGCGAGACGGCGGCGGCGATCGCGATGAGCGACGCGCTGTTGGACGAGGGGGTGTTCGTGACCGGGTTCGGGTTTCCGGTCGTGCCGCAGGGGCAGGCGCGGGTGCGGTGTCAGGTGTCGGCGGCGCACACGCCGGACGATCTCGACTTCGCGGTGGCGGCGTTCAAGCGGGCGGGGCGGCGGGTGGGCGTGATCCGTTAGTCGTCGTACGTCGCGGCGTCATCGGCGC
>DASWUT010000669.1:0-1516 GCA_036401455.1 Gemmatirosa sp.
CGCGGGCGCGGTCACGCCCCGGCCTCGCTCGCCTCGCGCGACTCCGCCGCCTCGCGCTCGACGAACCAGCGCTTGATGTAGTCGACGAGCGCGCTCGTCGGCGTTCCGGGGCCGAACAGCTCGCCAACGCCTAACGCGCGCAGGCGCTCGACGTCCTCCTTGGGCATGATCCCGCCGCCGGTCAGCAGCACGTCGTCGCGCCCTTCGGCGCGTAGCAGGTCGAGCACGCGCGGAAACAGCGTCATGTGCGCGCCGCTGAGGATCGAGAGTCCGACGACGTCGACGTCTTCCTGCACGGCCGCCGTGGCGATCATCTCCGGCGTTTGGTGCAGGCCGGTGTAGATGACCTCCATCCCGGCGTCGCGCAGCGCGGCCGCGACGACCTTGGCGCCGCGGTCGTGGCCGTCGAGACCGGGCTTGGCGACGAGTACTCGGATGGGGCGCGTCATAAGTCGCAGAAGCTAGTCCGCGTCCTCGCGACGCGCGACGAGGAGCATCTCCGACGAGCGGCGCCGCAGCGGGCGGTCGCGCCAGCCATCGAACGCCTGTTCCACGATCAGCCCGGCCGCCGCACACAGCTCCGCGAGGCGCGTCGCCGTGTAGAGGCGGATGCGGTGTTCGCGGTCGCCGCCGCCGTCCGGGCCCTGCCACGACGTCCGCACCGTCAGCACGCCCGAGAGCGCGTCGAACGAGCGCTCGTGCCCGATCATCGTTCCGGTTTCGGAGCGCCACCAGTCGCGGTCGAGGAACCGCGCCATCACCCCGTCGCGACTGCCGCCGTGCCACACGAGCACGCCGCCCGGTTTGAGCACGCGCGCGAACTCGGCGATCACGCGCGCGTCGTCGGCGGGATCGAGAAAGAAGCCGAACGAGGTGAACAGGTTGACGACGGCGTCGAACCGTGCGGTCCACCGCGCGGGCAGTCGGCGCATGTCGCCGCGGGTGAAGCGAAGTGTCTGGCCCGTGCCGCGGGCCGTCGCCTGCGCGAGCAGGTCGGCCGAGTAGTCGAGACCGTCGACGTCATAGCCGCCGGCCGCGAGCAGGTGCGCGTGGCGGCCCTGTCCGCACGGGCAGTCGAGGATGCGCGCGCCCGCCGGGAGCGCGAGCAGGTCGACGAGGCGCGCGACCTCGCGACGATCGCGCGCCTCGGTGAACAGGGGCTCGTACTCGGTCAGGTAGTGCGCGTCGAAATACGTCGCCCACCAATCGGCGGTGCCCGGGTCCGTGGGCGTCGAGCGCTTGGGCGTCGAACGCGGCGTCAGAAGAACACCGGCTCGCGGTACGCCCCGAACACGTCTTCCAACGCCGCGCGGATCTCGTACAGCGTGCAGTACGCCCGCGCGCAGTCGAGGATGAGCGGCACGACGTTCGTCGTGCCGCGCGCGGCCTCGCGGAGCGCCTCGAGCCGCGCGGCGACGAGCGCGTTGTCGCGCGACGCGCGCATCCGCGCCATGCTCTCGCGCTGTTCGCGCTCGGCGCCCTCGCCGATCTTCAGAAGCGGGATCCCCAGTTCGGG
>DASWUT010000670.1:0-6641 GCA_036401455.1 Gemmatirosa sp.
TCAGCCGCGCGCGGGCGGGGCAGACACGACGAAGCCGCCGGCGCGAGCATGCTCGCGCCGGCGGCTTCGTCGTGTCTGCCCCGCCCGCGCGCGGCTGAACTCCGCCGGTCAGCCGGCCGACACTCCCCCGGGTCGCGCGAACGCGGTACTGCGCCCGATCAGGACCACCGCCCGCGCCACCCCTCCTCTTCGACCCACGCCCTTCCGCGGGTCACCCTCCCACGCCGCGCAGCCTCCCCGATATGACCTACGGTTCGTCACTGGCCGCCGCGCCCCCGGTAGCCCGCGACCGCGGCGAGCTGCGTGGCGACGTGTGGCGTGCCCTGCGCGACGCGGCCAAGCTCGGCGGATCGCTCGTCGGCACCTGGGCCGTCGGCCTGGCCGTCCGCATCGCCCTGCCTCGCCACCTCGGGCCCGCGGCCTTCGGCGGCTTTCAGTTCGCCGACGCGTTCACCTCGACGATCTTCATCGCCGCGAGCCTCGGCATCGACACGTACGTCCGGAAAGAGATCGCGACCCGCAGCGAGCACGCGAGCGACTTCTTCGGCGGCACGTTTCTGCTCCGCCTCATCCTCAGCGCCGTCGTCCTCGTCGCCGGAGTCGTCGCGCTCGAGGCTGCGGGCAGGTCGCACGACGTCCTGCGCCTCGTCGTCGTGCTCGGCGTCGCCCAGGTGATTTTCAACCTGAACGCGACCTATGCGGCGATGCTGCAGGCCGTCGGCCAGGTCGACGGCCTCTCCGTGTGGAACGTCGCCTCCAAGATCGTCTGGGGCGCGGGCATCGCCGTCGCGCTCGCCTTCGGATGGGGGGTCGTCGGCGTCGCCGTCGCGATGCTCGCCTCCGAGGCGCTCAAGGCCGCCGCCCTCGCCCTGCTGTCGCGGCGCCACGTCGGCCTCCGCTTCCGCATCGACTCGGCGGCCTCACGCGCCGTAGTCCGCGCGAGCCTGCCGTTTTTCACGGCGAGCGTCGCACAGATGATCTACTGCAAGGTCGACGTCAGCATCATGTCGTTCCTGACCAACGACACCGAGGTCGGGTGGTACGGCGCCGCTGGCACGCTCGCCGGCATGTCGCTGCTGCTCTCCCCCCTCATCGGCTGGGTGTTACTGCCGCTCACCTCGCGCGCCGCCGCACGCTCCGAGGACGAGCTGATGCTCGTCACCCGCCGGTCGATGGAGATGATCCTCTCGCTGGCCATTCCGGCGTCGCTCTTCCTCTACGTCGCCGCCGAGCCGGTCGTCGCGCTCGCCTTCGGCCCCGCCTTCGCTCCGGCGGCGATGAGCCTGCGGCTGCTCGCCCCCACGTTCGTGCTCACGTATGCCGCGATGGTCAGCGCGAGCGTGCTCGTGCGGCTCGAACGCGGCTGGGCCGTCAGCTGGGTTTCGATGTCCGGCATGCTGCTCTCGCCGCTGCTCAACCTCTGGCTCGTCCCGCACGGCCTGCGCGCGTTAGGCCCGGGCGGCGCTGGCGTCGGCGCCGGCACCGCGCTCGTCCTCACCGAACTCTACACCGCCGGCACGATGGCTTGGCTCATCGGCCGTCGCGGTATCGATCGCCGCCTCACCGTCGTCCTCGCCAGGACGGCCGCCGTGTGCGTCGCCGTCCTCGTCGCCGACCACCTCCTCGCGCCCGCGGGCGCCTGGCGCCTCGTCGCCGACGCCGCGCTCTACGCGGCCGGCGTCCTCGGCACCGGCGCGGTGAACGCCCGCGAGCTGCACGGCTTCGCGCGCGGCGCCCTCGCCGGCCGCCGCCACGCCGCCGCACCCGCCGCTGCGTGACCCGCGGCGCGCCATACCTCCTGCCGTCCCTCCGGTGACGCCCCGCCTCTTCACGAAGATCTCGCGCAGCCTTGCGCGCGACCGCGACCTCCCGCTCGGCGCACGCCTCGCCAAGGGACGCCGCTACGTCGCGGCCTCCGTCCTCGGCGCCAGCCGCCTGCGCGGCTGCGACCGCGTCGGCGCGCGCGCGCGCGTGATGGGACGCCCGACCGTTCGCAACGACGGATTCATCGCGATCGGCGACGATCTCGTCCTCAACGCGCGCTACGCCGCCTGTGAACTCGCCGCCGCTCCGGGCGCAGAACTCCGCATCGGTCACGGCGTTGGCCTCAACTTCGGCGCCCTCGTCTCGGCCACCCGCGCCGTCACCATCGGCGACGGCGTGAGCATTGGCCCCTACGCCGTCATCGCCGACGCCGAACGCCCCGACGGCGCCGACGCGCAGCCCATCGTGATCGGCGATGGCGTCTGGCTCGCCGGCCGCGTCACCGTGCGTCCCGGCGCGCGCATCGGCGCCGGCTCGGTCATCACCGCCGGAAGCGTCGTCGAAGGCGAGATCCCCTCCGGCATGGTCGCCGGCGGCACCCCCGCCCGCGTCCTCCGCCCCGTCGCCTCCACACTCGTCGCCTCCACACCCGTCGCCCCATCGGCGCCACCTCTCCACCCCCGTCCGTCCAACTCCGCTTCACCAACTCCGCCCGCTCAACCCCGACTCCCCGCCCTCCGCGGCGTCATCCTCGCCGACTTCACCACCGGCGAACTCGCCACTCGCCTCGCCGATCCGGCCGACGCCCCTGCGCTCGCCGTCATCGCCGCCCCCTACGGCCAGGTGATGCAATCGCTGCTCACCCCGGCCGACGACGAAGGCACCGACTTCGCCGTCGTCTGGACGCGCCCCGACCAGATCTCCCCCGCCTTCGGCCGCCTGCTCCAGGGCGAGGCCGCCGACGACGCCGAGATCCTCGCCGACGTCGACGCCTTCTGCGACGCCCTCGCGCGCGGGGCCGCGCGCTTCCGCGTCGTTCTCGTCCCGACCTGGACCGTTCCCGCCGAACAGCGCGGACTCGGCATGCTCGACGCGCGCCCCGGCGGCTCCGCCTGGACCCTCGCCCGCATGAATCAGCGGCTGATGGAGCGCGTCGCGCCCTCGCCGCACGTCTTCGTCCTCGACGCCGCGCGCTGGCAGGCCGCGGCCGGCCGCAACGCCCGCACCGCCGCCAAGGGCTGGTACGTCGGCAAGATCGCCTTCCCCGCCGAGGTCATCGCGGAGGCCGCGCGCGACGTCAAGGCAGCGGTCCGCGGTGCGTTAGGCCAGGCCCGCAAGCTCCTCGTCCTCGACCTCGACGACACCCTCTGGGGCGGCATCGTCGGCGACCTGGGATGGGAACACCTGCGCCTCGGCGGCCCCGACCCCGAAGGCGAGGCGCTCGCCGACTTCCAGCGCGCCGTCAAGCGCCTCACACGCCGCGGCGTCGTTCTCGCCATCGCGAGCAAGAACACCGAGTCCGTCGCGCTCGAGGCCATCCGCAACCACCCCGAGATGGTTCTCCGCCCCGACGACTTCGTCGCCTGGCGCATCAACTGGCACGACAAGGCGCGCAACATTGCTGACATCGCGACCGAGCTCAACCTCGGCCTGCAGAGCGTCGTCTTCATCGACGACAACCCGGCCGAGCGCGCGCGCGTCCGCGAGGCGCTCCCCGAGGTCCTCGTCCCCGAGTGGCCCGCCGACAAGCTGCTCTACCCCAGCGCCTTCGCCGCGCTGCGCTGCTTCGACGTGCCCGCCGTGAGCGCGGAAGACGCCGCGCGCACCGCCCTCTACGCCGCCGAGCAGCGCCGCAACGCCGTCCGCCACGAGGTGGGCTCGGTCGACGACTGGCTCGCCGCGCTCGGCGTCCGCGTCCGCCTCGAGCCGCTCGGGCCGGCCAACGCGCCGCGCGCGACGCAGCTGCTCAACAAGACCAACCAGCTCAACCTCAGCACGCGCCGCCTCTCCGAGCCCGAGTTCCTCGCCTGGGCCGCCGAGCCCGGGCACGAGGTCTGGGCCGCGCACGTCGGCGATCGCTTCGGCGACGCCGGCCTCACCGGCCTGCTCGGCCTCGAGCGCGACGGCGACACGTGCCGCATCGTCGACTTCGTCCTGAGCTGCCGCGTCATGGGGCGCAAGGTCGAGGACACGCTCGCCCACTTCGCCGTCGAACGCGCGCAGACGTTAGGCGCGGCGCACGTCGTCGCGCGCTACCGCCCGACGCCCAAGAACGCGCCGTGCCTGACGTTCTGGCGCTCGTCCGGATTCGGCGCCGACGTCGATCCCGCTGATCCCGCGCCCGAAGCGGGCGTCCACTTCACGTGGGATGCGTCGCGTCCGTACGCGCGCCCCGCCCACGTCGCCCTCGAAGCCACTGCGCTCGAGGTAACCCTCTGCGAGGCAACCCCGTGAGTACGTCCGCCCCGTCCGCGTTCTTCGCGGCCTGCCAGCGCGTTGGCCGCGGCGCACGCGTCCGCGGCCGCCTCACCGTCGAGAACCTCGGCGTCATCACCGTCGGGCACGCGCTCGTGCTGAACGCGGCCCCGGTCCCCACGCACCTCGTCACCGGTCCGGGCGCCACCCTCGACATCGGCGACCGGGTCACCATCGGCCATGGCGTCGGCATCACCGCCCACGAGCGCGTGACGATCGGCGACGACGTCGTCGTTGGGCCGTTCGCGATGATTCTCGACACCGACTTCCACGTCGTCGGCGACCGCGGCGGTCGCCCCGAGTGCGCGCCGATCTACATCGGCGACCGCGTCTCCATCGGGGCCCACGTCACCATCCTGCGCGGTGCCGTCATCGGCGACGGCGCGAGCGTTGCGCCGGGTAGCGTCGTCGCCGGCCACGTTCCGGCCGGCGCCCGCGTCAGTGGCAATCCGGCCCGCCCGGTCGGCACTACGAGCGTCGACGACATGGTCGAGTCGTTAGGCGGTTCCGACGTGGCCGACGCCGTCCCGGCGGTCGTCGCACGCACCCTCGGCCTCGCCGCCGCACCCGGCCTCGACGACGCCTGCGCGTCGATCCCGGGCTGGGACTCGCTCGGCATGCTCAACGTGCTGCTCTCGCTCGAGGCGGCGTTCGACGTCGAGCTCCAGCCCGACGCGATCGTCGGCGTCCGCCGCGTCCAGGACCTCATTGACGTCGTCGTCGCCGCTGGCGCCGACCGGGCCGTGGCCGCCGCGTGACCGACGCCACCGTCCACCCGATTCGCACGCCAGACGCCGAGCGGACCGCCGACGCCTTCACCGTCAGCGTCATCGTCGCGACCTACAACCGCGCCGCGTCGCTCGCACGGTTGCTCGGCCTTCTCGCCGACCAGACGCTCTCCGCCGACCAGTTCGAGGTCGTCGTCGTCGACGACGGATCAACGCTGCCCGTGCGCGACGCACTCGCCGCGTTGCTCGCGCTCGGTGCGCTGCCGTACGCCGTCCGCCTCGTCGCCCAGCCCAATGCGGGCCCGGGCGCCGCGCGTCACCACGCCATCACCCTCGCGCGTGGCGCCCTGCTCGTCATCGTCGACGACGACATGCGCGTCGGCCGCGACTTCCTCGCCGAGCACGTCGCCGCCCACCCGCACGGATCACGCCGCGTCGTGCTCGGCCGCCTCCGTCCGGAGCCGGGCACACGCCTCCCGCTGTTCGAACGCTTCCAGCTCGCCAAGATCGAGCGCCTCGCGGCCGACGTCGCGCGCGGCACCCGGCGCGCCGGCGGCGGCGACATGTACACGGGCAATGTGTCGCTCCCCCGCGCCGACTACGACGCGGTCGGCGGCTTCGACCCCGCCCTCCGCCTGTCCGAGGACGCGGAGCTCGGCATGCGCCTCGAGCAGGCCGGCCTCGACTTCGTCCTGAGCGACGCGGCCGAGGCGTGGCACGCCTCCGACCACACTAGCGTCGCCAAGTGGATGCGTCGCGCGCAGGCCTACGGCGCATCGGACGCCCGCATCGCGGCCAAGCACGGCGGCCGCCCCGACACGAGCCCGTGGCGCTTCCTCTTCATGGTGAGCGCGCTCTCGCGCCCGTTCATGCTCCTCGCGGTCCTCGCGCCCGCGCTCGCGCGCGTCATCGCGTGGGCCGCCGTCGTCGCCGCGTCGGCACTCGGCGCGTTAGGCATGGAACGCCTCGCCCTCGCCGGCGCGACGTTCGCCTACGGGCTTCAGTACTTCGCCGGCGTGCGCGCCGCAGCCGACACGCGGCGGGTCGCGCTCGGCGACCTGCGGCGCCACCTCAACGCCGTGCGCGAGGACACGCTCCCCCCGATCGGCCGCGTCCTCAAGTGCGCGGCCGACGTCTGCGCCGACCACGACGCGATCCGCCGCGCCGACGCCAAGTACAAGGCCGCGCCTCCGCCCGCGCGGTTCCTGCCCGACCTCGTCCAGAAGGTCGGATTCCAGATGATGGCCGCGTACCGCGTCATGCGCCTGCTCCGCGCGCTGCACCTAACGCTGTTCGCCAAGATCGCCTCGCGCCTCATCCGGCACCTCTACGCCGCCGAGCTGCACTGGGACGCCGAGCTCGCGCCCGGCGTGGTTCTCGTGCACGGCACCGGCCTCGTCGTCGGCCACGGCGCGCGCGTCGGACCGGGCTGCATCCTGTTTCAGCATGCCACACTCGGCGAGAGCATGCACCCCGATGGCCACGCGATCGGCACGCCGACCCTCGAAGCCGACGTCCACGTTGGGCCAGGCGCCGCGCTCCTCGGCCCCATCACCGTCGGCCACGGCACCAAGGTGACCGCCAACGCCCTCGTCATGCGCTCCGTCCCCCCGATGAGTCTCGTCGAAACCGCGCCCGTCACGGTGCGCTCACGCCAGTCCGGCGCTCGCCGGC
>DASWUT010000671.1:0-3203 GCA_036401455.1 Gemmatirosa sp.
GCCGCGTCGCCCTCTGCGTGCACGACGAAGATCCCGAGCTCGACCGGCGTGCTGTCGTAGGCACCGATCGCGGAGGCGAGCGAGCGCTCGCGCACCGCGCGGTAGAGCCGCGACGCGCGCCCCGTGCCTAACACCGCGGCGGCGAGGTCGAGCCGCGGCGTGTCGGGGTCGAAGGTGCCCGGGGTGCGCCAGCCGAGCGCGAGCTGTGCCTGCCGTACGTCACCATCGAGCTCGCGGTACCGTGGGCCGGAGGCGAAGGGGGTTTCCTCGGCGGGGCCGCGGTCGCGCGGTGCGGACCCGTTGGGCAGCGCGCCGTAGCGCCGCTCCACCTCGCCGAGTGCCTCGTCCGGGTCGACGTCACCGACGACGGCGAGCACCGTGTTGCTCGGCCGATAGAAGGTGCGGTAGAACCCGTCGACGTCGCCGCGCGTGAGGCGGCGCAGCCCTTCCTCGGTGCCGATCCGCCAGCGGCGCACGCGGTGCCGGTCGTGCAGCAGGGCGTAGAGCGACTCGATCGTCACGGCCGACGGGTTGTCGAGCTTGCGTTTCGCCTCCTGGATGATGACCTCGAGCTCCTTCGCCAGCTCGCCCGCGTCGACGAGCGAGTTGGCGTACGCGTCGGCCTGGATGTCGAGTCCCTCGCGGAACCCCGACGACGGCAGGACGGCGTAGTAGCTCGTGTGGTCGTAGATCGTGTGCGCGTTGAGGTAGCCGCCCTCCGCCTTCGTCTGCTTCGCGATCTCGCCGACGCCGCGCCGCGGGGTGCCCTTGAAGAACATGTGCTCGAGCACGTGCGCGACGCCGACGACGTCGTCCGGCTCGTCGAAGTAGCCGGCCGCCACGTAGGTGTTGATCGCGACGACAGGGGCCGACGGATCGTGCCGGACGATGACGCGCAGGCCGTTGGGCAGCTGACGGCGGACGACAGATGCGGGGTCGAAGAGCGGGGCGACGGGCACGCGGGGTGGGTCAGGTGGAGATGGCGCGGCGGCGGAGCACGGCGACGCCGCCACCGAGCGCGAGCAGGCCGTAGAGCACGGCGACGAGGACGACGAGCGCCCCGAGGACGACGACGTTCCCCGAGCCCCGGCCGGCGCCGAACGCTTTCACCAGTGCGACCGCCGGGCCCTGCGGGAAGAGCCAGACGAGGATGCGCGCGATCGGCCAGTGGTTCTCGGACGCGACGGCCATCGGAAATCCCGCGAGCATCCACGCCGCCGCGACCGGCGCGTCGAACCGGATCAGCGTCGACGCGAGGAACGTCACGCCTGCAGTGAGCAGGTATGCCCCGACCGCGACGCCGAGCACCGTCCCGACCGGCGCCAGCGATCCGAGTAGCAATCCCGCGACGAGCACGGCGCCCGTTACGACGAGCAGCGCGCCGACGCTGTTGATCGCGAATGCCTGGAGGTAGTACCGGACCGGCCGCACCGGCTTCGCGAACAGAAAACGTTGCAGACCGCGCTCGCGCTCCCGCGAGACGAGCCCGCCGACGCCGACCAGCCCGGCGAGCGCCCCACCCAGGATGAACATCACGTGCGCCATGCCGCGGACGTTCTCCGCTGGCATCGGCGCGCTGCTGATCACGCCGCCGGGCCCCGTCACCCGCCCGCCGTGCCACGCGAGGTAGACCAAGAGCCATACGCCGAGCAGCGCCCCGAGGCCAAGCCAGCTGCCGCGGTTACGCCAGAAATCCCGCCACTGCCACCGCGCGTACCGTCGGAGGTTGCCGTCGACGTCGTCCGGCGCCAGCGGTTCGTCGTCGGGCGTCAGCTCCTCGTCGGCCTCCGCCGGGACCAGCGCACCGTGCGCCAGCGCCTCACCCCACAGCGGGCTCCGCACGTCGTCGGCATCGGCCGACGTCGCGCGCCGCCCAACGTCCCGCTTCGCCTCGCTCACAGCGCCACCTCGTGGAGAACGTCCCCGACCGCCTCATGGAACTCGTGCTCCAGCGCACTCTGCGCCGGCGCCACGCCCGACAGCAGCACCCCCCCCGCGATCGCCTGGGCCAGCTTGGCGTTCAGCTCCTCCAACCCCGCGGCGCGCACGGCCCAGTCCCCGCGGCCTAACGGAACCACCTCGCCAAAAATCACGGCGAGCTGCTCCGCCCGCGCCGCCACCGTGAGTCGCCACAGCGACGCGCGCGTCATCGGCATCACGCGCGTCACGTCCACCACGCGCTGCAGTTGCCCCCGGTCGAGAATCGCCACGCGGTCGCACAGCCGCTCCAGCTCCTCGAGGTTGTGCGACGTGACGAGCACCGCGCGGTCCGGTTGCCGCAACTCGGCCACCACCGCGCGAAAGCGGTTGGTCCAGAGTGGGTCGAGCCCGTGCGTCGGCTCGTCGAGCACGAGCACGCGTTCGCGGCGGAGCAGCGCTTGGGCCAGCCCCACGCGCTGCTTGTTCCCCTTACTCAGCTCCCGGAACCGCGTCTCGCGCTTGTCCGCCAGCCCGAACCGCTCGGCCACCTCCTGCGCGCGCAGCTGCACCGCGGCGTCGCGCACGCCGGCGAGCGTGGCGAAGCGCTCCAGCGCCTCGCCCACCGTCCAGCGCGGCTCGACGTCGACGAGTTCGGAGAGGTAGCCGATGCCGTGCCGCTCGATGTACGCGCGCGGCGCCTGCCCGTCGATGCGCACCGCGCCCGCGCTCGGTTGCAGGTAGCCCAGCAACAGGCTGATGAGCGTGCTCTTCCCTGCCCCGTTAGGCCCGGCGACGCCGAGCACCTCGCCGCGACGCACGGTGAGGCTGAAGGCGACGAGCGCGTCGACCGCGCGCCGGCCGAAGCCTCCAGAATACCGCTTCGAGACGGCGTCGAACTCGATCAGGGGCGCCCCGCCGGAGCGGCGGAGGACGGAGTCGCACTCGACGGCGCCGGGGCGCCAGTCAGCGGGGCGTTCCCCCCGAGCGTACCGGCGGTCGCGGCCGTCGGGTCGGTGCGGCAGGCGGTCCAGTCGCCCTGCCCCGCGCGCGTGAAGAAGCTCTGCGCGACGGTCGTGTTCCCGACGCGGATCAGCGCGCAGCCGAGCCAGCCCATCGCGACGCGGTCCGAGGGGTCGGTCTGCACGGCGGTGCGCAGGTACTCGATCGCGCGGTCGGCGTGGTTGGTCTGCAGCAGCAGCAGCCCGACCTCGCGCTGGGCGAGCGAACTGCCCGGCTCGACGCGGGTGGCGGTTTCGAGCTCGGTCGACGCGCGCGGCAGGTCA
>DASWUT010000672.1:0-4890 GCA_036401455.1 Gemmatirosa sp.
GGCGGGCGCGGGCGGGCGCGCCGTGTTCGAGACCGCCGAGCGCCGCGTGCCGGAACTGCCGGCGTGGGGCGCGCTCGTGCGGGTCGCGCGGCACGCGCTCGGCGTGCGCGCGGCCGCGTCGCGACTGGCGGAACGGGGGGCCGCGCGCGCATCGTAGACGCGCATTGCGGCGACTTACTCCAGCTTCCTCCCCGGATGACCATCCTGCGTGTCGGCGTCGTCGGCTTCGGACTCGGCGGATCGGTCTTTCACGCGCCGCTCGTCGCCGCGACGCCGGGCTTGGAGCTGACGGCGGTCGTGACGCGCGACCCCGGGCGGCGTGCGGCGGCGGAGGCCGCATACCCCGGGGTGCGCGTCGTCGCGACGCCCGAGGCGCTGTGGGACGGGGGCGGGCTCGCGCCGGTCGACCTCGTCGTCGTCACGACGCCCAACGCGACGCATCTTCCGCTCGCGGAAGCGGCGATCGCGGCGGGGCGGCACGTCGTCGTCGACAAGCCGGTCGCCCCGACGGCGGCCGGCGCGCGGCGACTTGGTGACCTGGCACGGGCGGCGGGGGTGGTGCTCGTGCCGTTCCACAACCGGCGCTGGGACGGGGACTTCCTCACCGTGCAGACGCTCGCGACGGATGGTGCATTAGGCGAGGTGCACCGGTTCGAGTCGCGCTTCGATCGGTGGCGCCCGACGGCGCGCGCGGGCTGGAAGGAGGCCGCGGGAGCGGGCGCCGCGACGGGGTTGCTCTACGACCTCGGCGTGCACCTCGTCGACCAGGCACTCGTGCTGTTCGGGGCAGCGCGCGCGGTGTACGCCGAGCGGGACCGGCGGCGCGCGGGGGACGCCGCGGTGGACGACGACTGCTTCGTCGCGCTCACGCACGTGTCCGGGGTGCGGTCGCACCTGATGGCGAGTGCGCTGGCGGGGCAGCCGGGCGCGCGGTTTCGGGTGTCGGGCAGCGCGGGGGCGTACGTCAAGTTCGGGCTCGATCCGCAGGAGGCCGCGCTCGCGGCGGGGGGTCGGCCGGGCGCGCGCGTGTGGGGCGAGGAGCCCGAGGCCGCGTGGGGAACGTTAGGCGCGGGCGAGCAGGGACGCCGTGTGCGGACCGAGGCGGGGGCGTACGAACGGTTCTACGCGGGGGTGCGCGACGCGATCCGGGAAGGAGCCGCGCCGCCCGTCTCGATCGAGGATGCGGTCGCGGGGCTCGCCGTGATCGAGGCGGCGCTGCGGTCGTCGCGGGAGGGGGTGGTGGTGCGGATGGAGGACGGGAGCGTGTGACCGTCCGGCCACCGCACGCGCGCTCGCCGGCCGCGATCTCGTGAACGCGCCGACGATCCCGGCGCCCCAGGTCGAGGTGTCGCCGGCCGGACCGGAGCAGGAGCCGATCCTTGCGAACCTGCTGGAGCTGTACGCCCACGACCTCAGCGCGCTCTTCGACCTGTCGCTGCAGCCGACTGGTCGCTTCGGCTATCCGTCGCTCGCGCGCTACTGGCAGGACGACAGCCGGTTCCCGTTCCTCGTGCGGGTCGCCGGAGAGCTCGCTGGCTTCGTGCTCGTCTCGCGGGGCTCGCGCGTCCGCGACGACGCGGCGGTCTGGGACGTCGCGGAGTTCTTCGTCGTGCGTCGGTTCCGCACACGCGGCGTCGGCGTGGCCGCCGCCGCCGACGTCTGGCGCCGCTTCCCCGGACCGTGGGAGGTGCGGGTCCTGGAGCGCAACGTTCCCGCGCTGGCGTTCTGGCAGGTCGCGATCGCGTCGTTCACCGACGCGCGCCTAACGGACGAGGTCTGGACCGACGCCGAGCGGCGGATCTGGCGCGTGTTCTCCTTTCGGTCGCCCAACCCTCGGCGCGGGACGTGAGCGGTCCGCGATCGCGCGGAACGCGTGCGGGGCTCACTCCGCGCTCGCGTCCACCCCCCGCGCGGCCAGCACGAGCGCCGTCTTGCGCTCGAACAGCCCGCGCTCGAGCCCGACCGGGTAGCGATGCGGGTTGGCGAGGCGCGTCGTGCCTTCGGGGAGTGCGGCGAGCTGGGCGCGGACGCGGTCGCGCGCGACGATGAGCGGCACCGCGGCGCGGACGCGGGCGCCGCGCGCGAACACCGGTTCGAGCAGCGCGTCGTAGGGCGCGTCCGCAGCAAACCGCTTGCGGCGGGTCGGGTCGAGGGGATCGACCATCGTCGCCGCGCCCGGCGCGGGGGGCGCGAGGTCGTCGTACAGCATGTCACCGGCAAAGCCGCCGGCGGTACCCGGTGCGCCGATCCGGTAGCGGCGCACCTGCAGCACGCCCGGGGTAGTCGTCTTCGCCGTCTGCTCACTCACCTTGACACGCGGCTGCCATGCGCCATCGGCGTCCTGCATCGCGGTGAGCTTGTAGACGCAGCCGAGCGCGGGGTGGTCGTAGGCGGTGACGAGGCGCGTGCCGACCCCCCAGACGGCGATTGCCGCGCCCTGCCGTTTGAGGCTCTCGATGAGGTGCTCATCGAGGTCGTTGGAGGCGAGGATGCGCGCGTCGGCGAATCCCGCATCGTCGAGCAGGCGCCGCGCGGCGCGGCTGAGGTAGGCGAGGTCGCCCGAGTCGAGGCGCACGCCTAACAGCTGGTGGCCACGGGCGCGGAGCGCGCGGCCGGCGTCGATCGCGTGGCGCACGCCGTCGAGTGTGTCGTAGGTGTCCACGAGAAAGACGCAGTTGCCGGGCAGGGCGTCGGCGTAGGCCGTGAAGCTTTCGGCCTCGGTGTCGAAGCTCATCACCCAGCTGTGCGCGTGCGTGCCGCGCACGGGGATGCCGTAACGCATGCCGGCGAGCACGTTGCTGGTCGCGCCGCAGCCGCCGACGTAGGCGGCGCGGCTCGCCGCGACGCCGCCGTCCGGACCCTGCGCGCGGCGCAGCCCGAACTCGAGCACCTCGTCCCCGCCCGCAGCGAGGGCGACGCGCGCGGCCTTGGTCGCAACCAGCGTCGAAAAGCCGACGTGCGTGAGCAGCGCCGTCTCGGCGAGCTGTGCCTGGAGGACCGGTCCGCGCACGCGCACGAGCGGCTCGTTGGCGAACACGACCGTCCCCTCGGCGACCATGTCGACGTCGAGCGTGAGGCGCAGCGTGGCGAGGTGGTCGAGGAAGTCGGCGGGAAAGAGCGAGCGCCCGTCGGCGTCGTCGAGCGTCGCGAGGTAGGCGAGCTCGTCGTCGGCGAAGCGAAAGCCGGCGAGATAGTCCGCGGCCGTGTCGAGTCCGCAGGCGATGGTGTAGCCACCGCCGAACGGGGCCGTGCGGAAGTACAGGTGGAACGCCGCCTCACGCGCATCCCGCCCCGCGCGCCAGTAACCGAGCGCCATCGTGAGCTGGTAGAGGTCGGTGAGGAGAGCGGACTCGGCGGGATCGCGGGACATGGGCAGCGGTGAAGGTCGGGGGCCCGGCGGCGCAGCGCCCAGGGCGGAGCCCGCCGGTAATCTGGCGCCAGGTGGCACCGCGGTACGCGCATTGCGCGGTGCAGCACCAAAGCTCCTCTTCTGAGACTAACGCGACCAGGGCATGGTGGGGATGACGACGGGTCGGCAGCAGGCTCCACAGTTCGCAACCGGATGGGCGTGACGCTCAAGAAGCTCGGCGAGCAGGTCGTGGTCATCACCGGGGCATCGAGCGGCATCGGGCTGGTCACGGCCCGCGAGGCCGCACGCCGCGGGGCCAGGGTCGTCCTCACGTCGCGCGATGCCGAGGACCTTGCGGCCGCGGCCGAGTCGATCCGGGCCGGTGGCGGGCGCGCCGAGTACGTGGTGGCCGACGTCGCCGACTTCGAGCAGGTGGCCGCGGTGGCGGAGCGTGCGGCTGCCGCGTTCGGCGGGATCGATACGTGGGTGAACAATGCGGGCGTGACGATCTACGGCCGGGTCGGGGACGTGCCGCTCGCCGACGCGCGCCGGCTGTTCGAGACCAACTACTGGGGCGTCGTCCATGGCTCGCTCGTCGCCGTGCCGTACCTCAAGCGTCGCGGCGGCGGCGCGCTCATCAACGTCGGCTCAGTGCTCTCGGACACCGCGATGCCGCTCCAGGGTCACTACTCGGCGAGCAAGCACGCGGTCAAGGGATTCACCGACGCGCTGCGTGTGGAGCTGGAGCACGATGGCGTGCCCGTGTCGGTGACGCTCGTCAAGCCGGCGGCGATCGATACCCCCTACCCGGAGCACGCCGGCAACCAGATGGGCGTCGAGCCCACCCATCAGGCGCCGGTGTATGCGCCGGCGGTCGTGGCGCACGCGATCCTCGCCGCGGCCGAGACGCCGTATCGCGACATCAAGGTCGGCGGCGGCGCGAAGCTCTACACCGCGCTCGAGACGTTCGCACCGCGCGTCGTCGACCGGATCAAGCGGGCCACCGCGTTCAGCGGTCAGCAGACCGACCGTCCCGCGCGCGGCGACGCGACGCTCTACGCGCCGCGCAGCGGCAGCGGGCGCGAGCGCGGGACGTACGCGGGACATGTCATGCAGTCGAGCGCGTTCACCGCGGCCGCGCTCAACCCGTTCGCCACGGTGCTCGGCGCCGCGGCGATAGGCGTCGGCGTCGCACTCGCTGCCCGCGGCCGCGGGCACGAGCGCGACTGACGACGGTCACCACCCCTCACCACGTGGAGATTCTTCAGATGACCAAGCGCTACCTCACGACATTCGCCCTCGGCGCCGCGGTCGTCGCGGCCGCCGCCTGCGGCGGCAACAAGGGCGGCTCGGGCGACAGCGCCGCGATGGGCGGCTCGGCCGGTGGATCGAGCAGCTCCAGCAGCGCGGGCGCGGCGGGCGGCGCGGCCGGCGGCACGGGGACGGACACGACGATGCGCGGCGGGATGAGCGGTGGCGCCGGCGGCGCGACTGGGACCGGCACCGCGGGCGCGTCGGGCACTGGCGCTGGCGCGACTGGC
>DASWUT010000673.1:0-6145 GCA_036401455.1 Gemmatirosa sp.
GTACGACACGCAGCGCGTCGCGTCCAGTACCCGCGGCGCGACGAACGCGTCGGTCGGACACGCATCCAGGCACCGCGTACAGGTCCCGCAGCGGTCCGCCTCGAACGGCGCACTCGGCGGCAGCTCGGCCGCGAGTACCAGCGCGCCGAGGAAGAAGAACGAGCCGAGGCGCGGGTGGAGGAGGTTCGTGTTCTTGCCGAACCACCCGAGCCCCGCGCGCCGCGCGAGGTCCCGCTCGAGAATCGGCCCCGTGTCGGCGTACGCCTTGCCCGCGACCGGCGCGCCTAACGCATCGTCGAGCCAGGCGTGCAGAACGCGCAGTCGCCCGACGAGGACGTCGTGATAATCGTCGCCGCGGGCGTAGCGAGCGACCGGCCCCGCCGGCTCGCGTCCACCGTAGTCGAGCGCGACGACGACGGCGCTCAGCGCGCCGTCGTACGGCAGTCGCGTGTCGCGCCGCTTGTCCGCGCCGCGCGCGAGGTAGCCCATCTCCCCCGCGTACCCCGCCGCCAGCCAGTCCTCGAACGCGTCCGCCGTCTCTGCCGGCCCGAGGCGGGCGAAGCCGACGAGGTCGAAGCCGAGACCGTAGGCCTGTGCCTCCAGCCGGCGCGCCAGCACGGGGTCGACCACGAGCGTGCCCGACCCGACCGCCGAGCGATCGCGCACCGTCACTGTCGTCTCACCGCTGCCGTCCGATCCAGCGCGCGTAGCGCACGAGTTCGTCCGCCGTCGGGAGCGCGTCCTCGTCGCCGTACGCGGTCAGCATCCGCCAGCGCACGTACGGCATCGAGGGCAGGGGGAGAAACGGGGCGCGCCGCCACCACGCCCGCCGCCGAAACCGCCAGCCCACTCGGAGCAGGTCGATCGCGAGCGGCGGCCACAGCGCGGCGCGCAACGTGACGGGGGCGAGAAGTCGAAGCCAGCGCACGCCACAATCTCGCCCACCCGTGATGCTCTACCAACTCGCCTCGCTCGCCGGCGCCGCGATGATCCTCGCGGCCTACGTCGCTTACCAGCGCGGCTGGCTGGGTCGCGAAGACCGCAGCTACAACGCGCTGAACCTCGTCGGCTCCGCCATCCTCGCCTGGATCGCCGTCGCCGACCGCCGCTGGGGGTTCATCGTGCTGGAAGGGTCGTGGGCGCTGCTCTCGCTCCCACCGCTGCTCCGACCGCCGCGGGCCGCGCCGCGCCCAGGAAGATCGCCATGAGTGCCTGCACCGGGTGGACCGCGCGCGACGGATGTGCACGACCGATTCGGAGCGCGCGACGGGCATGCGACCGGCACGCGAAAGGCCCGCGGCGTCACGCCGCGGGCCTTCGACTGCAACGCACGTCAGGTCAGACGCGCGTCGGCTTCCGCTTACGGCGCCGCGCGGCCGCCGACTTGAGCTGGCGGGCCTCGCTCGGCTTCACGTAATGCCGCTTGCGCCGCAGCTCCTGCAGGATGCCGGCCTGGGTGACCTTCTTCTTGAACCGCTTGAGCGCCCAGTCGAGCCGGTCGCTCTCTTCGAGCCGCACTTCGATCATCGAGTCTCTGCTCCTGACGTGAGGCGCTCCCACGATCGGCCGGAGTGGCCGGGGTCTGGGCGACGCGTGGGCCGTTTCCGGCCGCACGTGTGCCGGACCAGCGCCGATCGGGCGGATGCCCGCGAACCAGGCAAGGTAGAGCGGGCCCTAGAAGGGCGCAACCGGCGCCCGCGGCGCGTCGACCCCGCCGCTCAGCCCACCGCCGGCTGTGCCCGCCGCGGCACGTAGCTCTCGAGATCGAACCCCAGCAACAACGTCGATGCCACCACCACCGCCGCGATCACGAACGGCACCCCCACCCCCAGGCGATCGAACGCGAACCCCGCGATGAGCGGGAACACGGCCCGCGACGCCCCGCCGAACGTCTGCTGCACCCCCATGTACAGCCCGCGCTCGTTGCCTGCCACGACGCGCGAGAGCATCGCCGTCACGCACGGAAAGGTGAACGCAGCCCCGAGCGGCATCAGCGCGACCGAGATCGCCAGCTGCCAGAGCGCGTGCGTGAGCGGCAGCGTCCCGAGCCCCAGAAAGAGCAGCACGATCCCGAACCGCGACAGTCGCGCCTCGCCGAAGCGATCGATCATCCAGCTCAGCAGGAACGCGCGCGTGATCACGGACAGCACGCCGACGTACGCGAAGAAGTACCCGATCGTGTCCGCCGTCACGTGGTAGCGCGTCGCGAGAAAGAGCGCGAGGATCGAGTTCACCCCCTGAAAGGCGCCGATCGCGACCGCGTAGATCAGGATCAGCCGCGATGCCGACTCCGCCGGGCGGGCGACGACGCGGAGCACCGCCTCTCCCGACCGCCGGGGCGGGGCGGCGGTCTTGAACTGCCCCGTCGCGCCGTCCGCGCCGGGCTCGCGTGCCTCCTTCAGGTACGTCCACGCGAACACGATGTTCACCGTGCAGAGCGCGGCGGCGATCAGCCCTGGCGCGCGGTGGCTCAGGTGCGTCGACCACGAGCCGATCACCGGGCCTAACGCGACGCCGGCGTTGGTCGCCGCCGAGAGCCACCCGAGCGACTTCGCGCGATCTTCGGGGCGCGTCGCGTCCGCGACGTAGGCCTGGATCACGCCCGTCGTCCCGCCGCCCGCGCCCTGCACGAGGCGCGACAGAAACAGCAGCACGAGCGACGTCGCGAAGCCAAAGATCACGTACGCGATCGCCGACGCCCCGAGCGCGATGACGAGCGCGGGGCGCCGCCCGTAGCGGTCCGAGAATCGGCCCCAAAGCGGTGCGCTGATGAGCTGCGCGACCGTGAACGCGCTCACGAGCAGCGCCGTGATCTGCCCGACGCCCAGATGGTATCCGGCGAAATCGAGCCCGCCGGCGCCGAGCGCCTTGACGTAGAACGGCAGCAGCGGGATCACCATCAGCACGCCGATCATGTCGACGAACGCGGTGATCATCAGGATCACGAGCTTGCCGAATTCGGAGCGCGTCGTCGACGCGCCCCGGCCGCCCGTCGCCGTGGCCGCGACGTCGCCGGCCGCGGTGGGCGGTGCCGCCGACGGCTCGCGCACGGGTGCGCTCACGCGCGCTCCGAGGCGCGCATGCCCAACGCGGCCGGAGGGGTCGCACGGCCGACGACGCCGACGAGTGCGACGATGGTGAGAACGTAGGGAATCATCTCGACGAACTGCGAGGGAACGAGTTGCGCACCCTGCAACTGTATCTGGAAGGCCTCGGCTGCCGCGAATAACAGGCAGGCGAGTGCGACGCGCCGTGGGTCCCAGCGCCCGAAGATCACCGCCGCGAGCGCGATGAAGCCGCGCCCCGCGGTCATTCCGTCCGTGAACTGGTGTTCGTCGAGCGCGAGGTACGCGCCGGCGAGCCCCGCGAGCGCGCCCGACAGCGCGACCGCCGGCCACTGCACCCGCGCGACCGGCACCCCGAGCGTCGCGGCCGCCTCGGGCTTCTCGCCGACCGCGCGCAGGCGCAACCCGAACGGCGTTCCGTAGAGCAGCCACGCGACCGCGGGCAGCGTCACGAGCCCGAGCCACAACAACGGATTCGTGTACTCCGACCGGAACCCCGGCACGCGAGGCGAGTTGCTGGAGCTGCCAAACGCGAACCGCAGAAAGAAGCGCGTCGTTCCCACGGCCAGCAGGTTGAGCGCGACGGCGACGACCACCTGGTCGGCGCCGAAGCGCACGGCCGCGAGCGCGAGCAGCAGTGCGAGCAGCACGCCGCCGACCACCCCGCAGCCGATCCCGATCCACGGCGAGCCGAACGCGTAGCTCCCCGTCGCCGCGCCGAACGCGCCGGCGAGCATGAACCCTTCGAGCGTGAGCGCGATGATCCCCGCCCGTTCGCTCACCACGCCACCCGCCGCGGCAAACAGGTACGGCACGACGATCCGCAGCGTCTGCGCGAGAAACGCGAGCACGATCACGCGCGTCCCTCGGTCGTCGGCGCGCCGGTCGGCGCGCTCGTCGGCGCGGCGGCGATTCGCGGACGGCGCGCGGGGAGCGCAGCGCGCTGCAGCACGCGTCGCACCTCGGGCACGGCGCTGACGACGGCGAGGATCACCACCGCCTGCAGCACCTCGACCATCTGCTTCGGCACGAGCGCGTTGACCGCGAGCCCACCCTGCGACAGCGTCGCGAACAGCAACGCCGCGAGGATGACGCCCGCGGGGTGGTTGCGCCCGACGAGCGCGACGGCGATCCCGAGAAATCCGGACCCGGTCGCGAATCCTTCCTCGTAGTAGTGCTTGTAACCGAGCACGAAGTTGAGCCCCCCGAGTCCCGCGAGCGCGCCGGAGAGCGTCATCGCGCGCACCCAGACACGTCCCACGCGCACCCCGCCGTACTCTGCCGCCTCGGGCTGCAGGCCGACGGCGCGCAGCTCGTAGCCCGCGCGCGTCCGGAACAGCACCCACCAGAGGGCGGTGGCCGCGAGCAGCGCGACGGCGAGCGACGCGTTGGCCGCCGAGCCGTGGAACGCGCTCGACAGGTCGCTCAGGCGCGCGACCGTGCCGGCGTGCATCTCGGGGGTGTGCAGCGTCTCGGGAACGTGCAGGTGCGCGGCGATCACGTAGTTGAGCCCGGCGAGCACGACGAAGTTGAGCATGATCGTCACGATCACCTCGCTCGCCCCGAAGCGTGCGCGGAGCCACCCCGGAAGCGCGCCGACCAGCCCGCCCCCGATCATCGACGCAACGACGCAGCACGGCACGGCGACGAGGCCGGGCGTTCCGATCGGGAACGCGAGCCCGACGAGCGCCGCCGCGAACCCGCCCGTCGCGAGCTGACCTTCCGCGCCGACGTTGAACAGCCCCGCGCGCGCCGCGGCCGCGAAGGCCAGCCCGGTGCAGGCGAGCGTCGTCGCCTTGTACAGCACCTGGCCGAAGCCGTACGCGTTCCCCCACGTCCCCTCGAGCAGCAGGCGGTACACGCTCCCCGGCGCCTGGCCGTAGACGAGGATGAGCAGGTCGCCCACGAGGAGCGCGACGAGCAGCGCGACGACGGGCGGCAGCACGCCTTCCACCCAGCGCCCCTTCATGCGGCCGCGCCCACGACACCCGTCATCAGCGGCCCGAGGCGTTCGACCGTCGCCTCCGCACGCGGCAGCACGGCCGCGAAGCGCCCGCGATACATCACGGCGACGCGGTCCGCGAGCGCGAGCACTTCCGCGAGGTCCGCCGAGACGAGCAGGACGGCCTTGCCCGCCGCACGCGCGCGGCGGAGCTGGTCGTGGATGAACTCGATCGCGCCGACGTCCACGCCGCGCGTTGGTTGCGCGGCGAGCAGCACGTGGTAGTCGCGCCCGGTCATCTCGCGCGCGACGACGATCTTCTGCTGGTTGCCGCCAGAGAGCGCCCGCGCGGGCAGCGCGGGGTCGGCAGGTCGGATGTCATACTCGGCGACGAGCCGCCGCGCGGTCTCGGCGACGCGGCCGCGGTCGAACGTGGCGCCAAACAGGCGCGCGAGCGCGCCCCGCGCCGCGTAGTGGTGTTGCAACCCGAGCACGAGGTTGTCGGCGACCGAGTAGTCGAGCAGCAGGCCGCGCCGGTGGCGGTCCTCGGGGATGTGCGACAGGCCCGCGTCGGCCCGCGCGCGCACGTCCAGCCCGGTGACGTCGCGCCCGGCCAGCGTCACCGTCCCCGCCGCGATCGGCGTCAGCCCGGCGATCGCCTCGACAAGCTCCGTCTGGCCGTTCCCCTCGACGCCGGCGACGCCGAGGATCTCGCCAGGGGCAAGGTCGAAGGAGAGCGTGTCGATCTCGCGCGCGCGTCGCAGCGAGGCGACGACGAGGTCGCGCACCGCGAGCGCCGCCGGACCAGGCTTCGTCTGGAGGACCGACGGCCGCGGCCCGCTCGCGCGCTCCGTCGCGGCGTCTAAGACGATCGCCTGCTCCGCCCGCGCGCCGAGCACCGCTTCGGGCGCCGCATCGAGGGCGAGCGCGACGTCGCGCCCGACCATCGCCCGCGCGATGTCGCGCGGCGTCGAGCCGGCCGTGCGGAGCCGCGCGACCGTCGCCCCCGCACGCATCACGGTGATCGCCTCCGATACCTCGACCACCTCGTCCAGCTTGTGCGTGATGAGCACCACCGTCCCGCCCGCCGCGACGAGCCCGCGCAGCCCCGTCCACAGCTCGCGCACCTCGGGCGGTG
>DASWUT010000674.1:0-6781 GCA_036401455.1 Gemmatirosa sp.
GCTCGTGCTCACGACGCGGCGCGGCGGTGACGGCGGCCCCGCGCTGGATGCGGGGGTGGACGGTGGCGCGTTCGGGCAGCGTGGCGTGCGGCTCGCTGCGTCGGGCGTGCGTCCGGTCGGGGGTGCGTCGCTCGACGGCTACGTACTCGCCCGCTCCGAACGCGAGACTGGGTGGCGCGACGCGACCGCGGCACGGCGCCAGCTGCTGTTCGCGACCGGCGGCCGTCGCGACGCGTCCGGCGACGTGGCGCTCTCGGTGCTCGCGGCGCGCGACTCGTTAGGCGAGGCAGGGTCTCTCCCGGAGAGCTGGCTGGTCGCGGGCGGCGCGGCGGCACGCCGCGTCAACTTCACGCCCGGCGACTGGTACGCACCGACCACGCTCCACGTCGCGCTCCGGGCGCGGCGGCGGCTCGGCGACCCGGACGCGGCGGCCACCGAGGTGCGCGGGACGCTGTTCGTGCGGGATACGCGAAGCGGGCAGTTCAACGTGAACGCGGACGCGCCGAGCACCCTCGCGCACACCGTGTCGGCAAGCGCGGGCGGGACCGTCGAGGGCGAGCGGCGGACGGCACTGTTCGGGGTGCCGTTGGTCGCGACCGCCGGGGGCGAGTTCTCGAGCGACGCCGTCCGCTACCGCGTGTTCCAGCGCGCGTCGGGTGTGGCCGCGGCAGCCCAGCCGGACGCCGCGTGCACGGCTCCCGCGTCTCCCGGTGGCGACGCCGCGTGCGAGGATGCGACGGCCAACGCGCTCAACGGCGCCGCGTTCGTGCAGGGGGTGCTCGCGCCGGCCAGCCGGGTATCGCTCGTCGCGAGCGTACGCGCCGACTGGGTGCGGGTGCCGTTCGTCGACCGCCAGACCCCGACGAACTCGGGGACGAGCGCGTTCGGGCAGCTCTCGCCGCGCCTCGGCGTGACGGCGACGCCGGCGGCCGCGTGGCGCGCGTACGCGACCGTCGGCACCGGCTTTCGTGCGCCGGCCGCGGTGGAGCTCGCCTGCGCCGACCCGTCGAGTCCGTGCCCGCTGCCATTCTCGTTAGGCGACGACCCGCCGCTCCGCCCGGTGCGCGTGCGGAACGTCGAGGCCGGCGCCGACTGGACGCCCGCGCCGCTCCTCGCGGTCACGGCGAGCGCGTACCGCACCGACGTGCGCGACGAGATCCTGCTCGTCGCGAGTGAGCGCACGGCGGGTTACTTCACCAACTTTCCACGCACGCGCCGCGCGGGGCTGGAGCTGACAGTACACGCGGGGCCGGCGCGCGGTGCGTCCGCCTTCGCGTCGTGGTCGCTCGTCCGCGCGACGTTCGAGAGCAGCGGGCTGCTCGCCTCCGCCCGTGCGACGCCGGACTCGGTGCACCCGGGCGACCGGCTGCCGCTCTCGCCGCTGCAGCGCGCGACGGCGGGGGTGCGGGCGGCGCGGCGCGCGGGCGGCTACGCGCTCGGCGCGGAGCTGTCGGGGAGCGCGGTCAGCTCGCAGCGCATGCGCGGTGACGAGGGCGGGGCGGGCGTGCCGTTGCCAGGCTACGCGCTCGCCGCGCTCGATCTGAGCGCCACGAAGGGGCGCGTGCGCGCCGACGTGTCGGTGAGCAACCTGTTCGACCGGCGGTACGTGACGTTCGGTACGTGGGAGACGAACGGGCTCGCCCCGGACCGGCAGCCGCTCGCCGGAGGGGATCGGATCGAACGGTTCCTCACGCCGGGGTACCCGCGCGCGGTCGCGATCGGGGTCAGTGTGGCGCGGTAGGGTGGGGTGGTCGGTGCGGACGGGTGGCGCCCCGCATCCTCGGGGGTGACGGTGCAAGGGAGTCGCGCTGCCCCGTCTCGGTCACCCCCGCGAACGCGGAGCGACCACCCAAGCCATCGCGCCCGGGGCCTTACCTTCCACCGGACGCACCGAACGCGCGGTGCTCCGCCTATTCTGCCTCTCGTTTCACGCATGCGCCTTCCGCCCACACTCGTCGCGCTCGTGCCCGCACTGCTCGCGGCCGGCGCGCTGCGCGCCCAGCCGGCCGCGCCGACGAAACCAGCCGCGATCACGCCGGCCGAGATCGATGCGGATCTCAGATTCCTCTCGTCCGACCTGCTCGAAGGGCGCGCGCCCGCGACCCGCGGTGGCCGGCTCGCGGCCGAGTACATCGCGAGCCAGCTGCGCGCGGCGGGCGTCTCGCCGGGCGTCGGCGACTCGTCGTACCTGCAGCGCGTCCCGATCGACGTCGTGAAGGCCGACCCGTCGACGATCCGCGTCACCGCGTCGGGCAGGGCGACCGCGTCGCTTCGGTTCACCGACGACGTCGTCGTCTGGGCTGGGTCGGCCGCCGACTCGAGCGCGGCGCGCGGCGAAGTCGTCTTCGTCGGCTACGGCGCGACCGCCCCCGAGTACAAGTGGGACGACTTCAAGGGCGTCGACGTGAAGGGCAAGTGGCTCATGGTCCTCGTCAATGACCCGCCGGCGCCGCCTAACGAACCGACGCTGTTCGGCGGCAAGGCGATGACGTACTACGGGCGGTGGACATACAAGTTCGAGGAGGCCGAGCGGCGTGGGGCGGCCGGGATGCTGATCGTGCACACCACCGAGCGCGCGGGCTATCCGTGGCAGGTGGTCGTCGGATCCAACTCGGTCGAGCATCGGCTGCTGCCGCGCGACCCCGCCGGCCCGGCGCCGATCGGCGTGCGCGGCTGGATCAAGGACACGGTCGCTGCCGCGCTGCTCAACCAGGCGGGGCTCGATTTCCAGGCGCTCCGCACCCAGGCGGCGCGTCGCGACTTCCGCCCGGTGAACACGGGAATCGTCCTCGACGCCTCGTTCCGCAACACGGTCTCGCACCTCGCCTCGGAGAACGTCGTCGGGATCGTCCGCGGCGCGTCGCGGCCGAGCGAGTACGTCGCGCTGACCGCGCACTGGGACCACCTCGGCATCGGCCCCAAGGTGAACGGCGACTCGATCTACAACGGCGCGCTCGACAACGCGTCGGGCGTGGCCGACCTGCTCGCCGTCGCGCGCGCGGCCGCCGCAACGCCGAAGCCGGCCCGCTCGCTGTTGTTCGTCTTCGTCACGGCCGAGGAATCCGGGCTGCTGGGCAGCGCGTGGTTCGCCGAGCATCCGACCGTGCCCGCGGCGGGACTCGTCGCCAACCTCAACCTCGACGGCGGCAACCTGCTCGGCCGCGTGCGCGACCTCAACGTGCTCGGTGACACGAAGAGCTCGTTAGGCCCGACGCTCGCCGCGTTCGCCCGCCCGCGCGGGCTCCGCCTCGACCCCGAGGAGCATCCGGAGCAGGGGCACTTCTACCGTTCGGACCACTTCTCGTTCGCCAAGGCGGGCGTGCCGGCGGTGAGCATCGGTGCGGGCACCGATTACGTCGGCCGGCCGGCGGGGTGGGGGAAGGCGCAGGACGAGGAGTACACCGCACATCGCTACCACCAGCCGAGCGACGAATATCGGCCCGACTTCGACTTGGCGGGGGCGGTGCAGCTGTCGCAGCTCGTCTTCGACTTCGCGCGCTCGCTCGCCAATTCGGCCGCGTGGCCGGCGTGGAACGCGGACGCGGAGTTCAAGCGACCCGCGGGGACGCGGACCGCGGCCCGGTGATGGCGTCGCGAGCGACCGGTGGACCCCCGCGTTCGCGGGGATGACGACGTGACCGCAGCGCGGCGCACTCTCGCCGCCGTCGCCGCGCAGGCGGGGGGCCACCCGTCCGGGTCGACGGAGCCGGCACACCCCGCCGCGCCACGCCTCGTGCGCGCGCTCGGCCCACTCGGGCTCGGGGCGACGATCGTCAACGTCGTAATCGGTGGGGGGATCTTCCGCCTACCCGCAGGCGCCGCCGCAGCGTTAGGCCCGGCCGCGCCGATCGCCTACCTCGCGTGCGCGGCGGCGATGGCGCTCATCGTCTTCTGCGTCGCGGAAGCGGGAAGCCGGGTCGGGCGCACGGGCGGGCTGTACGCGTACGTCGAGGTCGCGTTCGGCCCGTTCGTCGGGTTCATCACCGGCGCGATGCTCTACGCCTGCATGGTCGCCGCGCTCGGCGCCGTGTCGGCGTTCCTCGCCGACCTGCTCGGCGCGATCGTCCCCGCGCTCGCGGCCGGCCTTCCGCGCGCGGCGGCGCTCCTCGCCATCCTCGCCGTGTTCGCTGCACTCAACGTGCGCGGGCTTCGTGCGGCGAGCCGGACCAACGCCGTGCTCACCGCGGCGAAGCTCGTCCCGCTCGTGCTCTTCGTCGCGCTCGGGGCGTTCGCCGTGCGTGCGCCCAACCTCGCGATCCCGACGGCACCGTCGGGCGCCGCGCTCGCCCGCACCTCGACGTTCCTCATCTTCGCCTTCCTCGGTGTCGAGAGCGCGATGACGCCGAGCGGGGAGGTGCGCGACCCGGCGCGGACGGTGCCGCGGGCGCTGTTCGGCGCGATGGCGGCGGTGACGGTCGTCTACCTCGCCGTGCAGCTCGTCGCGCAGGGCGTGCTCGGCGCGGCGCTGGCAGCAAGCAGGACGCCCGTGGCCGATGCGGCGGGCGTCGCGTTAGGCCCGTGGGGGCGCGGGCTCGTCCTCGGCGGATCGCTCGTCTCGATGCTCGGCTACGTGGGCGGGATGACCTTTGCCGCGCCGCGGATGCTGTTCGCGCTCGGGCGCGACGGATTCCTGCCGCGCGGGCTCGCGGCGGTGCACCCGCGCTTTCGCACGCCGTACGTTGCCGTGGTCGTGCAGACCGTCGTGACGGCCGCGCTCGCACTCGGCGGCGCGTTCGAGCGGCTCGCGCTCGTCGCGAACGGCGCGGCGTTGCTCGCCTACGCCGCGTGCTGCGCGGCCGCGTGGGAGCTACGGCGCCGCGATGTGCGCGAGGGCGGGGGAGCGCCGCTGCGCACGCGAATCGGCGCGGTCGCGCCGGGGCTCGCGATCATCGTGATCGCGTGGCTGCTGAGCGGGTTGAAGCCGGGGGAATGGACGGCGATCGGGGCAACGGCCGTGGTCGCCGTCGTGGCGTACGCGGTGGCGCGGACACGGCGGGCGCGTGGGCCCGACGGCGCGAACGCGTCGCTGGACTCGCCGTCGCGCGTAGGCGTGTCGTCCGCATGACAGATTTCGGCGCCATGTCCACCGACCCCCTGCTGCGCTTCCGCCCCGAGTTCCCGACGCTCGCGAACTCGACCTACCTCGTGTCCAACTCGCTCGGCGCGATGCCGCGCGCGGCGCGCGATCGGCTGAACGACTACGCCGACGCGTGGACCGGGCGCGGCGTGCGCGCGTGGGCCGACGGTTGGTGGGAGATGCCCGTCTCGGTTGGCGATGCGGTCGCGCCGCTCATCGGCGCTCCCGCGGGGACGGTCGCGATGACGCCGACCGTGACGCTCGCACACGCCGCCGTCGTCTCGGCGCTCGACTTCGCCGCGCCGCGCGACACGATCGTGATGACCGCGCTGGATTTCCCGAGCGTGCGCTACGCCGTCGAGGCGATGGCGGCCCGGATCGGCGCGCGCGTCGTCGTCGTCGAGAGCACGGACGGGATGACGATCGACGCGGATGCCGTGTGCGCCGCCATCGACGAGCGCACGCGGCTCGTCGCGGTCTCGCACGTGCTCTTTCGCTCGGCGTTCATCGTCGATGCCGCGCGGATCGTGCGGCACGCGCACGCGGCCGGCGCCCTGGTGATGCTGGACGCGTACCACTCGGCGGGCGTGATGCCGGTGGACGTGATAGCGTTAGGCGCCGACTTCCTGGCGGGCGGCGTGCTGAAGTGGCTCTGCGGCGGGCCTGGCGGCAGCTTTCTCTACGTCGCGCCCGACGTCGAGGAGCGGGCGGCAGGGCCGCTGCGCCCCGCGCTCACCGGATGGCAGGCGCACGCGCGGCCGTTCGCGTTCGACACGGCGATGGAGCACGCGGCCGGCGCGTGGGCCTGGCTCGGCGGGACGCCGGTGGTGCCCGCGCTGTATGCCGCGCTCGAGGGACCGCGGATCCTCGCCGCGGCAGGGATGGACGCGGTGCGCGCGAAGAGCACGCGGCAGACCGAGCGACTGATCGCGCTCGCCGACGCGCGGGGCTACGCGGTGCGCGCACCGCGCGACCCGGCGCGCCGCGGTGGCACGGTCGCGTTCGACGTGCCGCACGGCTACGAGGTCGCGCAGACGCTGCTCGCGCGCGACGTGGTGATCGACTACCGCCCCGGGGCGGGGATCCGCGTCGCGCCGCACTTCTACTCGAGCGACGAGGAGATCGACGCCGCGGTCGGGGCGATCGACGAGATCCTCGCCACTGGTGCGTGGCGCGCGTTCGAAGGGCGGCGCGCGGTGGTGACGTGATCGGCGCCGCGTAGGCCCGCCACGGACCGGTCCGTGGCGGGGTGCGCGCGAGACGTTCCCTTGACGCACGTTTCCCGGGGGCGCTCTATTCGACCCGCGCCCACCCCTCCCGTCCTCCAACGCCCGCGACCCATGGCCACCGCCCCGAAGCGCGTTCGCAAGCAGTACGTCAACCACGACTATCCCCTCGTCCTCCTGCGCTTCGAGGACGGTCACGAGATCAAGGTCTACAAGGGCACGGGCAAGGAGTTCGACGCGTACCCCGGCGAGACGGTGCGCGTGCTCGCGCTGTACGACCCGACGTCGGCCGAGCGCGAGCTGGTCGCCTCGCGGAAGACCGAAGAGTTCGAGGACGCCGCGGAGTGAGGGCCGGGCGCGCGGCCGCGGCGGCGTTCGTGCTGGCCGCGGCGGCCGCGCCCGCGCAACGGCCCGCGCCCGCTACCGCGCCCGCTACGGCGCCCGCTACCGCGCCCGCTACCGCCACCGCGCCGCGGCC
>DASWUT010000675.1:0-4376 GCA_036401455.1 Gemmatirosa sp.
GGGGACGGCGGCGCGTCCGTCGCGTGCGGTCACGGAGGGCATGACGCGATCGTGCGGCGCCGCCGCGGTCGGCAGGCAGGCGAGGAGGTCGGCGTTGAACTGGTCGGCGAGCGTTGTCGGGAGGCCGTGCGGCGCGCCGGGGTAGACCTTGAGCGTGGCGCCCCGCACCAGCTTGACCGCCTGGCGCGCTGCGGCGTCGATGGGCACGATCTGATCGTCGTCGCCGTGAATCAGCAGCGTCGGCACGTCGAACCGCTTCAGGTCCTCCGTGAGGTCGGTCTCGGAGAACGCCTTGATGCAGTCGTAGGCACCCTTGAGGCCGACCTGCATGGACCACATCCAGAACGCGTCGCGCATGCCCTGGGACACCGTCGCGCCGGACCGGTTCGCGCCGTAGAACGGGGCGCTCAGGTCCCGGTAGTATTGCGAGCGGTCGCCGGCGACCCCGGCGCGGATGGCGTCGAACGCCTCGATCGGGAGCCCGCCCGGGTTGGCCGTGGTCCTGAGCATCAGCGGCGGGATCGCGCTCACCAGCACCACCTTCGCCACGCGGGCCGTGCCGTGGCGGCCGATGTAGCGCGTGACCTCGCCGCCGCCCGTCGAATGGCCAACGAGCGTCGCGCCGGTCACGTCGAGCGCGTCGAGCAGCTCGGCGAGGTCGTCGGCGTAGGTGTCCAGGTCGTTGCCGTCCCACGGCTGCCCCGAGCGGCCGTGCCCGCGCCGGTCGTGGGCGATGGCGCGGTAGCCGTGAGAAGCGACGAACATCAGCTGCGCGTCCCAGGCATCGGCGTTGAGCGGCCAGCCGTGGCTGAACACCACCGGCTGACCCGTTCCCCAGTCCTTGTAGAAGATCGTGGTGCCGTCGCGCGTCGTGATCGTGGGCATGAGCGTCTCCGGTGGGCGGCGGTCGGGCGCAGGCCGGGCGCGGACCGTTGCCCCGCCGCCCGCTCACGCGGACGTCGGGTCCGGCGGGTATTCGCCATTGCCCCTCGTTGATCCGCCACCTCCAGGGTACCGGTGCGTATCGCGCCTGGGCATTGCCTGGATGGCCACTTCTCGCCTATCCCATCGGGCTCAGGCACCCGGTGCGAGCCGCGCTGGCTCTCAACCGCGACGAGGTGTCTGGCGAGGTACATATGGGCAAACTGACCGGAAACATCGCGCCGGACACCCCGAACACGGCGCGATGCTTCCTGCGGCGCACCGTGCCAGGCTGGCGAGGGTGGAAAATGATCGTCCGTTCGGGTGATTCGGGCGTCGTGGTGTTGATCGCACCATTCGGCACGCGGCGGAAACGTCGGGCCGCCGCGCCGGGTCCGTGCGATCCTCGGTCCGCGTGGCCCGAGCGCGCGGCGCCAACCCACCACAGCGAGACACGCATGCAGTCCGCCCGGTCGCAATCGTCGGTGCCGGCGCGCACGAACCCGGTACCTCTCCGCCGCGGGATCGCAGATGCGCGGCGGTCATCGTCGACCGCGGCAGCGCGCTGGAAGTTCCTCGCCGAGGCGAGTCTTGCACTCGAGGATTCGCTCGACTACCAGGCGACACTCTGTCGCGTCGTGCGACTCGCCGTGCCGGCGATGGCCGACTACGCGGCGGTCGCGCTGCGGGCCGACGACGGGTCGAGCTCGTGGGCGGCGACGGCGCACCGCGATCCTGCGAGCGCGTGGCTCGCCGAACGCCTGCGCGCCTACGCGCCCCGTGGGGCGTCCGGCACGCACCCCGTGCTCCGCGCGCTGCACGGCGAGCGCCCGCAGGTCGTGCGCGACGTCGACGACGCATTCATCCACGCCATCGCGCATGACGCCGAGCACCTCGCGCTACTGCGTTCGCTTGCGCCGACGTCGTACATCAGCGCGCCGATGTTTGCGCGCGGGCAGGTGTTCGGTGCGCTCGTCCTCTTTGCGACGCCAGCGTCGGGGCGCCGCTACATGGTCCGCGACGTCCGCATCGCCCAGGAGACTGCGCGTCGCGCGGCGCTCGCCGTCGACCACGCGACCCTGTTCAGGGCGGCGGAGCACGCCGCGCGCACGCGCGAGGCGGTGCTTGCGATGGTCTCGCACGACCTCAAGAACCCGCTGAGCACGATCATGCTCGCCGCCGGCTTCCTGCTCGAGGAGCTGGTCCCCGCGGACGACGCGCACGTTGTGCAGCGGCATCAGCTCCAGGCGATCGCACGCGCGTCGGACCGCATGCGCCGGCTCGTCGGCGACCTGCTGGATGCGAGCGCGTTGGATGCCGGCCGGCTGCGTCTGGACGTCGGCCCGCACGTTCTGTCGGCGCTCCTCGAGGACGTGCGCGAGGTGCTCGCGCCACTCGCGACGGCGAAGGGAATCGTGCTCACCATCGAGGGACCAGCCGACGATCCCGTGCTCCACGCCGACCGCGACCGGATACTGCAGGTCGTCGCCAACCTGGGCGGCAACGCGATCAAGTTCACGCCCGGTGGCGGACGGGTCGCCGTGTCCGCGGTTCGCACCGGCGACGCCGTCGCGTTCGACATCGTGGACTCCGGTTCGGGGATTTCGGCCGACGACCTGCCCTGTGTGTTCGACCGATTCTGGCAGGCACGCAGCACCGCGCGCCTTGGCAGCGGACTCGGGCTCGCGATCGCGAAGGGCATCGTCGAGGCGCATGGCGGATCGATCCACGCGCACAGCGTCGTGGGCGAGGGCAGCACGTTTCAGTTCGTGTTGCCGTTGACGCGGCATGGACCAGCGCGGCCCGCCGCACCATGATGGTACGACGCCATGCGCCGCTTCGAGATCGCCATCAGCGCCACCTTCGCGTGCCTTGAGCGGTCGGGGACATCGGTAACGCGTTAATCTGAGGACATCGGTAACACTCGCGGCCACACTTCGGGCACCCCTTTGCGGAGGTGCCCGTGCCCTGGACCGAGGTGACCCCGATGGACCACCGTCTCCAATTCGTCGCCGCCGCGCGGCGTACCGACGAGGCGTTCACCGCGCTCTGCGCCAGGTTCGGCATCGCGCCGAAGACCGGTTCCAAGTGGCTCGCCCGCTACGACGCCGAGGGCCCGGCCGGGCTCTACGAGCGCTCGCGACGGCCACACACCTCACCGACGGCCACCGCGTCGGCGGTCACCGACGCCCTGCTCGAGCTCCGACGCCATCACCCAACGTGGGGTGGCAGGAAGCTGCTTGCGGTGTTAGGCCGCCGCCGGCCACGGCTCGTGCTCCCGGCGCCGAGCACGGTCGCGGCGCTGCTCAAGCGCGCGGGTCTGGTCACCGCGCCCCGGCGGCGCCGAGCCCTCGGCCACCCCGGGCGGCCCACGGCGGCGATGGACGCGCCCAACGCGATCTGGACCACGGACTTCAAAGGCGAGTTCAAGACGCGCGACGGCGTCTACTGCTACCCGCTGACCATCGTTGACGGGTACTCGCGCTTTCTGCTCGCGTGCCGCGGGCTGCCCTCGACGCGCACGGTCGGCGCGCGCCCCGTGTTCGAGCGGCTGTTCCACGAGCATGGGCTGCCCGCGCGCATCCGCAGCGACAACGGCGTCCCGTTCGCGACCATCGCGTTGGGCCGGCTCTCGACGTTGAGTGTGTGGTGGGTGCGCCTCGGCATCCTGCCCGACCTCATCGAGCCCAGCTCGCCGCAACAGAACGGGCAGCACGAGCGCATGCACCGCACCCTCAAGGCCGAGGCAACGCGGCCCGCGGCCGCCACGATCGCGGCGCAGCAGCGGGGGTTCGACCGATTCCGGCGCGAATACAACGAGGAACGGCCGCACGAGGCGTTAGGCCAAGTCACACCCGCGAGCCGGTACGCTCCGTCGCCGCGGCCCTACCCCGCGCGGCTGGCCCCGCTCGAGTACCCGGCACACTGGGAGGTCCGCCGAGTGAGCCGCAACGGCGGCGTGCGCTGGTACGACGCGTGGGTCAACGTCAGCCACGTGCTCGCGGAGGAGTACGTCGGCTTCGAAGAGATCGACGCCGGCGTGTGGAACGTGGCCTTCGGCCCGCTGGTGCTGGGCCGCTTCGACGAGCGCACGCTGCGCATCACGGACGTGAACGGCTACAAGAGCCGCAACCCCCGGCAGGTGTAACCCATCAGCCCAGAACGATGTGGCACCTATCATCCCGACCGTTCACGGGCACCTCGGCTCGCCACGCATCTCGCGGCGGAAGCCTGACCGCCGTCGGTGCCGAACGCGTACCGACGAACGAGCCCTGGAGCGTGTACGTGCCAGCGAGGAAGGAGTCCGCGTGGGCATCGAACACGTACCGCCTCGTCCCGCCCGCGGCGAAGTAGATCCGCGCGTCGGCGTCCGGGTTGAAGTCGCTCAACGGGGGCACGGGGAGTGACCGCGCCGTAAGCGTGTACCCGAACGCGGGGGTATACGGCCCGTTCGG
>DASWUT010000676.1:0-4576 GCA_036401455.1 Gemmatirosa sp.
CTGATCGAGCGTGCGGGTGCCGGCGGCGGCACCTCCGCCCCGCAACGACTCGCGACGGCGGTCGGCCAGCAACAGGTCGTTCATCTCGCCGATGGCACCCAGGTCGTGCTCGGACCGGGGAGCACGCTCGACGTACCGGCCGGCTACGGTGGCACCGCGCGCCGCGTGCGCCTCACCGGCGAGGCCTACTTCCGCGCCGTTCACGACGCGCGCCGCCCGTTCGAGGTCGCCGCCGGCGACGCACTCATCCGCGACCTCGGGACGGCGTTCGTCGTCCGTGCGGCCGGCACGCCAGGGCAACCGGTCGACGTCGCGGTGACGACGGGGACCGTACAGCTCCGTGCCACGGCCGACTCCGCCGCGCCGGGGCCGCAGCATGCGGGCGTCCTCCTGCGCGCCGGCGACCGCGGCCGTGTCCTCGCCGCGACGGGCGCGGGCGCGCCGAGCACGGTGGCGGTCGTCGCGCGTGGCGCCGACGTCGCATCCGACACCGCCTGGACCACCGGCCACCTCGTCTTCCGCGACGCGCCGCTCGGCGAGGTCGCCGGCGCACTCCGGCGCTGGTATGGCCTCGACCTGCGCTTCGACGACCCGGCCGCCGCCGATCGTCACCTCACGGCGACCTTCTCCGGCGAGTCGACCGCCGCGGTGCTCCACGTGATCGGCCTCGCGACCGGCGTGCGCCTCGAGCGACGGGGCGATACGGTGGTCGTGCGGGAGGCCGCGCCGTCCCACTGAGTCGCGTGCCCCCCGTTCCGCCCCCCAGGTCCGTCCGCGGGCGGGTCCGTGCGGCACGCGCGACCACCATCCTCGCGCTCGCTGCCGGTCCCGGACGGGTCGCGGCGCAGGCCGGCGCGTGCACGTCGATCCCCCTCCGCGACGCGCTCGACCGGATCGCGGCGGACGCCCACGTGCGGCTTTCGTACAGCCGCGAACTGCTCGACGTCGACCGCGCGGTGTGCGCGCCAGCGCCCAGCACCCCCGCGCTGACCGCGCTCGGCGTGCTGCTCCGCGGCACGGGGATCGAAGCGGTCGCCGTCGGCGACGGACAGATCGTCCTTGCCCCGTCGGCGCACGCGACCGGCGACGGCGCAGGCTCGGCCTCGCGCCCGACGGTGCTCGACCGAGTCGTCGTGACCGGCAGCGCGGCCGGCGCGCCATCACGCGCCCTTCCCGTCGCGCTCACGGTCGTCGACGGCACCACGCTCGGCGCGCGTACCGCGACCTCGACCGCCGCAGCCCTCGACGGCGTCGTGCCCGGGCTGTGGGTCTGGACACAGCCGACGACGTCCCTGCTCGCGCGCTACGCCGGCCTCCGCGGAGCCAGCTCGTTCGGCCTCACGACGCCCAAGCTCTACATCGACGGCGTCGAGGTCGCCAATCCGCTCTTCGTCACCTCGCTCGTCCCCGACCAGATCGAGCGCATCGAGGTGCTCCGCGGACCGCAGGGGGCCGCGCTCTACGGCGCGGACGCGATCAGCGGCGTGATCAACATCGTCACCCGCCACGACGGCGCGGTGGGCGGTGGACGCGACGTCACCGTTCGCACCGGCGTCGGTGCCGCGGCGACGGCGTTCGCTCCGCACGCGGCCCTCGCGCAGGACCTCGGCCTCACCGTCCGCTCCGGCTCTGGCGCGCACACCGACGGTCTCTCGATCGGCCTCTCCGCCCTCGGACCGGCCGTTCCGGGACGGACCGCGTACCAGATCACCGCGCTCGGCGACGCGCGCCGCATCGGTCCGGCCGGCGTGCTCACGCTCACTGCCCGCGTGGCCGACGAGGTCGCCCCACCAAGCGACACCACGGGGCTCGGCGCGTCGGTGGCGTCGTCGCAGCCGCTCGCGGCGACGCAACACCTCACGCAGGTGACGCTCGCCGCGAACGGAGTCCGCACCGCCGGGGAGCGCTGGACCCAGACGCTCACCGCCGGCATCGACGCCTATCACCTCGCGGGCGTGTCGGCGCCGTCACTCGCCCCGCTTCCCGCCGGTGCCGATACGACGCAGCAGAGCACCCGCGGCACCGCGGCCCGCGGCACCCTTCGCGCCAGCACTACGGCGACGTTCGACGCCTCGCCGGACCTTTCGGTGACGGTGACCGGGATCGCCGACTACGGACTTCTCCGCGACGCGACGCAGGTCGACAGTCCGTACAGCAACACGTCGGCGACCGCAGGGGCCGTGTACGGCGGGTACCCGATCGCGGGCTACGCGCACGGCGGGCTGACGCCGCTGACCCCGGTCACGTGGCTCAGCAACGCCGGGCTCGTCGGGCAGACCACCCTCGCGTGGCACGACGCGCTGTTCGTCACCGCCGGCCTCCGCGGCGAGCGCAACGACGGCTTCACGGCGGCGAGCCGCACCGCGCTCCTTCCGTCGCTCGGGATATCGACGGTGCAAACGTTCGGCGGTGCGACGCTCAAGCTGCGCGGCGCGTACGGCAGCGGGCTGCGGCCGGCACGAAGCGAAGCGCGCGCCATCTCATGGCACGCGTTCGGTGGCGGCGCGCTTCCCACTTCGCTCGCGCCCGAGTCGCAGACGGGCGTCGAAGGCGGAGCCGACCTCTTTCTCGGGCGCACGCTCTCGGACGGCGGCGCGACGACACTCGCGTTCCACGTCACGGGGTTCGACCAGCGCGCCTCCGGGCTGATCCAACAGGTCGCGCTCGATCCGGACGGCCGTGACCACGACCGCCGATGGCGCGGCTGGTCCGACGACGGGGTCGGCGGCTGGACCAACTACGATCCGGGCGGCTCGGACCACGGCCCCAAGGGGCTCGTCTACGAGCTGCAGAACGTCGGCGCGATCAGCAACCGCGGAGTGGAAGGCGAAACGCAGTTGCGCGCCGTCCACGGCCGACGCGGTGTGCTCACCCTCGGCGCGACCGTGTCCTACGTGGATAGCCGAGTGACGCGCACGGCCACCGGCTACAGCGGCGAACTCCGCGCGGGCGACCGCGTGCTCGAAGTTCCTCGCTGGACGCTCGGCGCGACCGCGAACTGGCGCCTGGCCAATTGGACCGCGACGCTCGGCGTCGCCCGCGCGGCCAACTGGATCAACTACGACCGGATCGCGCTCGCGCAGGCGGTCGCCGCCGGGCGGTCAGACTCGTCGCTCACCGGCCCGGCACTGCGCGCGTACTGGCACACGTACGCCGGGGACACACGACTGCGGGCCGACCTCACCCGCGATCTCACGCGTGGCTTCTCGATCGCGCTCACCGGCGAAAACCTGCTCGGGCAGCAACGCGGCGAACCGGACAACCTCACCACGCTCCCAGGCCGTATCCTCACCGCCGGGTTCCGCGCCCACTTCTGACGCCGGACCGCGTCAGGGGAACGGCCTCGCCCTCGGCTGCCCGTGCCCGATGGCACGCGTCACGGGCCGCGTCCAGCGGGTGCCGGCGGGATGCCCGGACCGGCGTTCGGACCACCCGGTCCACCCGGCCCCGGCCCGAATCGGCCGCGCATGCGCCGCTCGTGCTCGGCGTGCGCGGAGTCGAACCGATGGCGCTGGGCCGGCGTGAGCACCGCGCGCACGTCCGCGCGCGTCGAGTCGAGGATCGCGCGGAGGACGAGCCCCGGCCCGCGCCAGAAGCCCTCGATCTCGCCGCGCCGCGAGACGAGCACGCTGTCGATGCGCGTGCGCTGGGCCGGGCTCAGCCCGTACTGTGCGATCGGCCCGCCGTCCAGCAGCATGCCGTCGCGCGGCGGGCGCCGGCCAGGGCGCGAGCCGAACCGCATGCCGACCCCCCACCCGGTCCCGGCGCCGGCCAGAAATACGAGCAGCAGCGCGAGCGCGGCCAGCCAGCGCGTGTTTGGCGCCGGCGCCCTACCTTCGGGACCGTCGGCCACCGTCACGGCGCGCCCCCGAGCCCGATCGCGCGGCCGA
Source organism: Gemmatirosa sp. (assembly GCA_036401455.1). Taxonomy (GTDB): domain Bacteria; phylum Gemmatimonadota; class Gemmatimonadetes; order Gemmatimonadales; family Gemmatimonadaceae; genus BPUI01. The sequence goes on from DASWUT010000676.1 coordinate 3,891, forward strand.
GCGCGTCCACGCTTGGCGCGCGCGCCTGGTCCGGCCACTGCGCGCTCGGGTCGTGGAGGCTGAGCGCCTGCACGGCGGACGCGTCGCTCAACTCCTGCCCGGTCGCCGTCGCCGCGCTCGTGCCACCCCAGCGGGCCAGCCCGACGGCGAGCAGCGTCGCGGCCGCCGCGGCGAACATCGCGGGGCGGAGCGCCCGCGCGAACAGCGGCGCCAACTCCTCGCGCCGATCCGCGCGCGCCCCGGCGCGCCGCGTCCCCGTCGAGACGAGGACGAGGCGCGGCCGCACCGGCGGCGACGCCGCGCCTCGCCGGGCGAGTTCGGCGTCGGCCGCGACCTCGATCCGCCGGGCGAGCCCTTCGAGGTCGTCCGCACCGCGCCGGAAGGCGTCGAGCACGGCCACCCGCGGCTCGGCCGCGAGTTGCGCGTCCGTCACCGGTTCCAACTCCGAGGCCGGGCCCGTGCTGGGAATGTTGTCGGCTGTGTGGTCCGTCATCGGTCAGCTCCGCGCCGCCACTCGGCGCTCAACCGCTCGCGGAGTGCGCGCCGCGCCCAGAACAGGTGCGCGCGCACGGTCCCCTCGGCGATCCCTAGATGGTCTCCGATCTCGCGGTGGGTCCACCCCTCCACGTCGTGCAGCACCACCACCGATCTCCGGGTGTCGGTGAGCGAGGCGAGCGCGATCCGAA
>DASWUT010000677.1:0-2455 GCA_036401455.1 Gemmatirosa sp.
GGGACACCCGCACCTTGCGGACGGTGCGGCCGGTTTCATGCACCACGACCGCCCGATTTCCATCGCTCACTCCGTCCGGCATGTCGTCCGTCCTCACGTTTCTCGACCGCGATCGCACGATCGCCCCGCCCGGCTACAACCGGTGGCTCGTGCCGCCGGCCGCCCTGGCCATCCACCTCTCGATCGGGCAGGCGTACGCCTTCTCGGTCTTCAATCTGCCGCTGTCGAGATCGCTCGGTGTCACGGCATCGGCGCCGGGAGACTGGTCGCTGAGTACGATCGGGTGGGTGTTCTCGGCGGCGATCGTGATGCTCGGGCTCTCGGCGGCGCTATTTGGGGCGTGGCTCGAGCGCGCGGGGCCGCGCAAGGCGATGTTCGCCTCGGCGTGCTGCTTCGCGGCAGGGTTCTTCGTCGGCGCGCTCGGCGTGTCGACGCACCAGTTCTGGCTGCTCCTGCTCGGCTACGGCGTGATCGGCGGCACGGGGCTCGGCCTCGGCTACATCTCGCCGGTGAGCACGCTCATCAATTGGTTCCCGGACCGCCCGGGGATGGCGACGGGGCTGGCGATCATGGGCTTCGGCGGCGGCGCGATGATCGCGTCGCCGCTCTCGGTCACGCTGATGAACCACTTCAAGTCGGCGACGTCGACCGGGGTGGCCCCGACGTTCGTCACGTTAGGCGTGCTCTACCTCGTGTTCATGATGTTTGGCGTGTTCACGGTGCGTGTGCCTGCCACGGGCTGGGCGCCGGCCACCGCGGCGCGCGGCGTCCCCGAGACGGCGGGCTCGACGTCGACGATGACCGCCGCGTGGGCGGCGGCGCGACCGGCGGCACCGCGTCCGACGGTGCCCGACGTGCCCGTCGCGGCCGCGGTACGCACTCCGCAATTCTGGCTACTCTGGGTGATGCTGCTCGTCAACGTGACGGCGGGCATCGCCGTGCTGAGTCAGGCGTCGCCGATGATCCAGGAGATGTTCTCGGGCCGGATCGGCGCCGAGGCCGCGGCGGCGTTCGTCGGCCTGCTGAGCCTGGCGAACCTGGTCGGCCGCTTTTTCTGGGCATCGTTCTCCGACCGCATCGGCCGGCGTGCGACGTTCGCGACCTTTTTCACGCTCGGCGCCGTCCTCTACGCGCTCGTCCCGACGCTCGGCCGCTCGGGCGGCGTCGCGCTGTTCGTCGGCGCGTGCGTGGTGATTCTGTCGATGTACGGTGGCGGGTTCGCGACGATCCCGGCCTACCTGCGCGACCTGTTCGGCACGGGCCAGGTGGGCGCGATCCACGGCCGGCTCCTCACGGCGTGGTCGACGGCGGGCGTGCTCGGTCCGGTGCTCGTCAACTACGTGCGCGACTACCGGCTCGCGCACGGCGTGCCGAGCGCGGAGGCGTACAGCACGACGATGTACGTGGTGACCGGGCTGCTGTTGGTCGGGCTCGTCGCGAGCCTGCGCGTGCGGGCGCTCGCGAGCGTGCCGCGTGGAGGTGCGGGGATCAGCGGCGGCACCGCCCCGCTCGCGGCGCGGCCGATGGAGCGCGCGTCGTGAGCGCGCGACGGAGCGCGCCACGGACGGACCGCGCCGGTGCGGCGCCAGCGAATTCGACGGCGGCGCTCGTGGTTGCCTGGGCGATCGTGGGGATTCCCGCGGTGTGGGGCGTCGCGCAGACGGTGATCAAGTCGCTCGCGCTGTTTCGTTAGGCGGCGCGCACACGTCCGCGCCGGCCGCCGGGGTGGCTCCGACCGGGAGCGTCCCAACCGGCGTCGTCCTCGCTGGCGGAGACGCGCGCCGCTTCGGCGGCGCGCCGAAAGGCCTCGCGCGCGTGCACGGTGCGCGGATCATCGATCGCGTTGCCGACGCGCTGCGCGCCGCGTGCGACGATCTCCTGCTCGTCGCCAACGCGCCCGACGCGACCGACTGGCTGCCCGGCGTGCGCGTCGTGGCTGACGTGCTGCCCGGCCGCGGCGCGCTCGGCGGATTGCACGCCGCGCTCGCGCACGCCAGCGGCCCAGTGATCGTCGTCGCGTGGGACATGCCCTTCGTACCCGCGGCGCTCCTCGGCGGGCTGCGTGCGGAGGGCGCCCGCGGCGCGCCGGCGGTCGTACCGGAGGGCACCGACGGCCCCGAGCCGCTCTGCGCGTACTACGGTGCGGGGTGCCGCGCGGCGGCGGAATCGCTGTTGGGCGCCGGCGAACGCCGGGCGCGCGCGCTCGGCGCGGCCGTGGGCGCCGTGCGCCTCGACGCGGCCGCGGTCGCACGCTACGGCGATCCGCGCGTCATCTTCCGCTCCGTCAACACGCCGGCCGACCTCGCGGCCGCGGCCGCGCTCGCCTCGCTTTCTCCCGGATGACCGTTCCATGACGCGCCCGCCGATGGTCGCCGTCGTCGGCCGCAAGCCCAGCGGCAAGACCACGCTCGTCGTGCGCCTCGTCGCCGCGCCCGCCGGGCGGGCCCACCGCGTG
>DASWUT010000678.1:0-3666 GCA_036401455.1 Gemmatirosa sp.
GCTGCCGTGAGCCAGCTGGCAGCGGGATTCGCGTTGGGCAGGGGTGGACCCTCGCCGTCGCGGGGGTGACGACGAGCGCCGACCGTCAGGCGCCGGGGACCGCGCCCGTGCTGTCGCGGCCGGCGTCGAGGCGCCGGATCCGAATGCTGCGGAACGTCACCGCGTCACCGTGGTCCTGCAGCGCGATGTACCCGCTCCGCTGCGTCATGAAGTGCGGATACACGTGGAACTTGCTCGCCGCGACGAGCTGCTGCCCGCGCGGGCTCGCGAAGTCGAGATCCGCCGTGAGCTTGCCGTTGAGATACTGCTGCACGTGCATCCCGCGCATCACGATCCGCCCGCGGTTGAACTCCCCGACCGGCCGCGCCACCCCGGGCGGCGGTGCCACGAGGTCGTAGAGCGCCCCCGCCCGATGCGACGGCAGCTTGCCATCCGCGTGGCGCGCGTCGTCCAGCACCTGCATCTCGGCGCCGGTCTGCCACGTCGTCGGCTCGGTCTCCGCGACGCGGTAGATGAGCCCACTGTTCCCGCCGGGCGAGATCTTCCACTCGTACTCGAGATCGAAGTCGCCGTACTGCTCGCGCGAGACGAGGTCGCCGTGCGCGACGCTGTCACCCCCCGGCGCGAGCGTGAGCACGCCCTCCTGGACCTTCCAGTCGGTCGGCACGTCGGTGCGGCGGTAGCCGCGCCAGTGCGCGTCGAGCGAGGCGGGCGTGCCGTCGAAGAGTACCGTCCAGCCACCGCGGGCGGCCACCCGGGCGTTAGGCGACCCGGCGGACGACGCATGAGGCGGCGCGGCGGCGAGCTGGGCGGCCAGGGGTGCCGCGGACACGAGGGTCGCGGCGAGCGCGACGGCGAAGCGCGAAGTCATGAGCCAGAGGGAACCAGAGGGAAGAGGAAGTCGGGGTACCTGACGTGACCAACGCGCCCGTCACCCCCGTCAGGTGAGCAGCGCGCTGAGGGCGCGCTCGCTCACGCGCGCGCTCGTCAGCGGGTCGGTCGTGTCGTCGCGCTCGACGAAGTAGTGCTGGAACTGCGCGTGCGCGAAGATGTTGCGGAAGTCGATCGAGCCCTGCCCGACGTCGGCCATGTGCGCGGTGCCGCCCGTGCGGCTGAGGTCCTTCGCGTGGACGAGCGAGAAGCGCGCCGGGTCGGCCGCGATGTAGGCGAGCGGGTCGCGGCCGGCGTACGTGATCCAGTACAGGTCCAGCTCCATCTGCACGAGCGCCTTGTCGGTCCCGGAGAGGATCAGGTCGTACGGCAACCGGCCGTCCGGCATCGGCTTGAACTCGAAGTCGTGGTTGTGGTAGGCGAGCTGCATCCCGCGCGCCTTCACCTCGGGCCCGATGCGCGCCAGGTCGTCGACGATCCGCCGGAAGCCGTCGGGCGTGCGCTGGTCCTCGGGAACCCACGGGCAGACCACGTACTTGTGGCCGAGCGTCGCGGCCGCATCGAGCGACGGGCCTAACGACCCGCGCAACAGTTCGAGCGGCACGTGCACGCTCGGCGCCGTCAGCCCGAGCCCGTCGAGCGTGGTCCGCAGGGTCTTGGGGTCGCGCCCGAAGTAGCCCGCGAACTCGACCTCCTTGTAGCCGAGCCGGGCGAGCGAGCCGAGCGTGCCCTCGACGTCGTGCTGCATGAGGGTGCGCACGGTATAGAGCTGGATGCCAGGCACGTGCGCGGGGGGCGCCATGACCGGGGCCGCCGCCGCCGCGCCTAACGGGAGCACGAGCGCTCCAGCCGCCACGGCCGCGGCGGTGCGGAGGAAGTCGCGGCGGGAGGCACCGGGGGTGGCGTCGGACATGCTGCTGGTGGGGGCGTTGGCAGGGATGGGCATGGGGCGCCTCAGGGTTGCCTTACGGTTGGAGTTCCGCGGCGACGGCGGGCCCGATATTGGGCTCGCGCCCGTCGGGCGCGGCGGCGCGCTCGCGGAAGAAGAGGGCGAAGAAGACCGCCACCGCGGCGGCGAATGTCGCCGGGAACCACCAGAACTGCTGCCACTGCGCGAGGGTGAGCGTCGCCGCGGTCCCGGGCGCCGCGGCGGGCGCGGCGGCGAGGAAGCGGTTGTACACGGCGCCGGCCACCTGCGCGCCGATCAGCATGCCCACGCCGTACGTGATGAACACGAAGAACCCCTGCGCCTGCCCACGGATCGCGGCCGTGCTCTTCTTGTCGACGTAGATCTGGCCGGTGACGAAGAAGAAATCGTAGCAGGCCCCGTGCAGCAGGATGCCGAGCGCGATGAGCCAGAACACGGCTCCGGGGGCCGCCGTGGCGAACACCGCGTAGCGCAGCACCCACGACACCATCCCCGCGAGGAGCATCCACTTCACGCCGAGCCGCGCGAAGAGAAACGGCATCGCGAGCATGAACAGCATCTCCGACATCTGTCCGAGCGACTGCGTCGCGGCGATGTTCTCGACGCGAGCGGCCTGCAGGAACAGCTGCGTCATGTTGTAGTACGCCGCGAGCGGGATGCAGATGAGCAGCGCGCTCGCGACGAACACGTAGAACGAGCGGCTCCCGAGCTGGGCGAGGGCATCGAGGCCGAGCAGACTGCGCGCCGAAACGCGCTGCCCGGCCGCGGACGGCGGAGTGTGCGGCAGGGTGAGGCAGTAGGCGCCGAGCACGAGGCTCGCCACGCCGGCGGTGTAGAGCGGAAGAGCGGTCTGCTCCGCCGGGCCGCCGACGAACCGGCTCAGCACGAAGCTGATGAACAGCCCCGCGATGATCCAGCCGATCGTTCCCCACACGCGCACGCGAGGGAACTGCTTCTCCTGGTCGCGGATGTGCTGGAACGCCAACGAGCTCGACAGGCCGAGCGTCGGCATGTAGCACAGGTTGTAGACGAGCAACAGCAGGATGAACGATGTCGGCGCGCTGGCGAGGCTGGGCGCGGCGAGCAGCAGCACCCCGCCGACGAGGTGCAGCAGGGCGAGCACCTTCTGCGTCGCGAAGTACCGGTCCGCGATGAGGCCGACGAAGAACGGCGCGGCGATCGCCGCGATCGGGTTGACCGTGAACGGCCACTGAGTGAGGGTGCTCATGCCGTGGTTGGACATGAACACGGCGACGGTCGTGTACCACGCTCCCCAGATGAAGAACTGGAGGAACATCATCGCGCCAAGCCGAGTGCCGAACGCCGAGGCGACGGAGGGGGACGCGACCGGAGAAGGGGCGGAACGGGCCGCTGCGGTCATCGAAACCGGGGAAGGGGGAGAGGTCAGGCGAACATGGGGGAGGGGACAGGCGGCGTCAACGCGGGGCCCGCTTTATCCGTCGCGCCGCATCCGTCGCGCTTCATAGATCCGGAGCTGCGTTGGGCGTCCCGCTGTATCCGTTCCGTGCACTCGTCCCGCGGTAGCCGTTCTCGTAGTGCAGCGGGATGGGGAATCGGAAGAGGCTGTTGGCGGGGGCGGGCGGGACTGGAAGCTCGGAGACCCGGTGGTGCAGACTCGGGTGGGGCGACGGGTGGGGCGGGACGCCGGCGAGCGTGTACGTCGGACGACGCAGCGGGACGTGCGAGATGGCGCGGGACAGGTACGACGGACGGAGTGAGGCGACAACCCCGAACGGCGGGACGGAGCGCCCGACCGGGCAGGGCGCACGCGGGACGAGTACGGCGAGGGGTGGTCGCCCGATCCGTTCCGCCCTCCGCCTTATCTG
>DASWUT010000679.1:0-4820 GCA_036401455.1 Gemmatirosa sp.
GCCTGGACGAAGGCAGTCTTATCGACGGCCTTCGTCCACGCCTCTCGCGGCTCGACGGTGCGGGCATCGACGAGCTCGAGTAGCGCATCGTTGAGCGTCACCATGCCGATCTTCTTCGAAGTCTGCATGATGGACGGGATCTGAAACGTCTTCCCCTCGCGAATGAGGTTCGCGATCGCGGGAGTCGCGAGGAGAATCTCGCGTGCGGCCGCCCGGCCGCTTCCCCCGGCGCGGCGGCAGAGCGTCTGCGAGATGACGCCCTTGAGCGATTCGCTCAGCATGACGCGGATTTGCGCCTGGCGGTCCGCGGGAAACTGGTCGATGATCCGGTCGACCGTTCCGGCCGCCGTGGTCGTGTGCAGGGTTCCGAACACCAGGTGCCCGGTCTCGGCCGTTTCGATCGCGATCGAGATGGTCTCGAGATCACGGAGTTCGCCGACAAGGATGACGTCCGGGTCCTCGCGTAAGGCGGCCCGCAATGCACTCTTGAACGACTGCGTGTGCACGCCCACCTGCCGCTGCGTCACGAGGCAGCGCTTGTTGGGGTGGACGAATTCGATCGGATCCTCGATCGTGAGGATGTGGTCGGCGCGCGAACGGTTCACGAGGTCGACCATCGCGCACAGGGTCGTCGACTTGCCCGAGCCGGTCGGGCCGGTGACGAGCACGAGCCCCTTCGTGAGGTGGCAGAGCTGCTGAACCTCGGGGGAGAGGCCCATCTCCTCGACGCTGACGACGGTGGCCGGAATGACGCGGAACACGCCCGCGGGGCCGTGGCGGTCACGCAGCGCGTTCGCACGGAAGCGGGCGACGCCCTCGATCTCGTACGCGTAGTCAGCGTCGCCGGTCGCCGCATACTGGGTCCGGTCGCGATCCGCCATGACGGCCACGAGCATGGCCTCGAGCGCGGCCGCGCCGAGCGGCGGCTCGGGGAGGCGTTGCAGCTCGCCGGAGGCACGGATCACCGGCGGTTCGCCGACGCGGAGATGAAGGTCGGAGCCCCTGGCCGCCACGAGGGCGCGCAGGAGGCGGTCGATCGTGGCCCGCGCGTCCGGGCGCGATGCGTCGTTCGGCGTCGAGGCTTCGGGCGCCACAGATGATGCAGCGACGGCGGACGCGGCGACGGTCGCGCCCCAGCGATCGCCGAAGCGCGTCACGCGGACGGCGAACGCGCCTTCCTCACCGACGTAACGGAAGTCGGCCGGCTGCTGCGCGCCGAGCACGGCGGCGACATCGGGCGGGGCGACCTCGCGGACGATGCCGAGGATCTGGATGGCGGAGAGCGCCTGGCGGGTGGCCGCCCGGCGGTCGCTCCCGGTCACGAACGTCGCGGGCTCACCGTCGACGAGTTCGAGGGCGTCGGCGCGACTGGCGACGAGGGCGGCGAGCAGGCGATCGATTTGCGGCACGGCGGCGCGGGGCGGGCGCGCTCGCGGGCGCCTCGGTCCGGACGGACGGCGCGCGCCCGAGCGCAGGGGAGCGACGCACCATCGCCCGGCGGCGTCACACGCACGTCACACGCGTGGTTCGCCCCCGTTCAGATCGTGACGGTTTCGACGCAGGGCGTGATGGCGGTGCGCTCAAGCTGAATCGTGACGTGCCCGATCCCCATGTCGCGCATCGCGCCGTCGATTGCGCGGAGGGCCGTGTCGTGCAGCGCGAGGTCGGGGACGACGGCGTGCGCGCTCATCGCGACGAGGCCGGAGTTGACGCTCCAGACGTGCAGGTCGTGAACGCTGGCCACGCCCGGAACCGCCGCGAGGCGTTCGCGCACGGCGTCCGGGGCAAGGTGGGCCGGCGCGGCTTCGAGGAGCACGTCGACGGATTCGCGCACCAGGCGCCAGGCACTGCGAACGACGAGGAGCGTGGTCACGACCGACGCGATCGGGTCGATCGGCAGCCAGCCCGTCGTGCGGATGATCGCAGCGGCGATCACGGTTCCGACGCTCGCGAGCAGGTCGCCGAGCACGTGAAGGTAGGCGCCGCGGTGGTTGAGGCTCTCGCCGGCGCTGCCGTGCAGAACCCACGCGGCGATCACGTTAACGACGAGGCCGAGCACGGCGACCGCGAGCATCGCGCCACCCGCGACGGGCTCGGGGGAGCGCAGGCGGCCGATCGCCTCCCAGAGGATCACGCCCGAGATGCCGAGGAGCGTGGCACCGTTGATGAGCGCGGCGAGGATCTCCCAGCGCAGGTAGCCGTAGGTCTTCTGCGACGTGCTGGGTTGGCGCGTGAACCAGGCGACGAACAGCGACAGGCCGAGCGCACCGACATCGGTCAGCATGTGGCCGGCGTCGGCGAGCAGGGCAAGCGAGTTCGCGAGCCATCCGCCGACTGCTTCCGCGACGAGGAGCGTCGCGGTGAGGACGAGCGCGATCCGCAACGCGCGCGTCGACGCGCCCTCGCCATGCCGGTGCGTGTGACCGGGCCCGTGGGTGTGCCCGTGCGCGTGCGAGTGGCCGTGCGAGTGCGCGTGGTCGTGCGCGTGGCCGTTCCCGTGCGCGTGCGCATGATCGTGCGCATGCTCATGTGCGTGGTCGTGCGGGTGTGCCCCATGTTGGCGTGGAGCGGCGGGGCGCAGTTGCGCGCAGCGCGCGTCGGGACGCTCGGGTTTCACAGGGGTCATCACACGATCACTGGCGCGCCGCGTTGGGCGAGCTCGTCACAGAGGTGGAGGGCAGCGTAGAAGCTCGACGGATCGGCGATGCCGCGGCCCGCGATGTCCAGCGCGGTGCCGTGGTCCGGCGACGTGCGTGGGAACGGGAGTCCGAGCGTCACGTTCACGGCGCGGCCGAACGCGGCCACCTTGATCGCAGTCATGCCGACGTCATGATACGGCGCGATGACCGCGTCGAACTCGCCACGCAATGCGCGGACGAACACGGTGTCGGCCGGCAACGGTCCGACGAGCCCGAGTTCGCGCGCAACCGGCGCGAGCAGCTCATCATCCTCGCGGCCGAAGCGGCCTCCGTCGCCCGCGTGCGGGTTGAGCGCACAGAGCGCAATACGGGCGTCCGGCAGGCCGAAGCCGTCGGCGAGGCCGGCGCGGGTGATCGCGGCCGTGCGCGCGAGCACGTCGGCCGTGAGCAGCCTCGGCACATCGCGAAGGGCGACGTGGGTCGTCGCGAGGACGACGCGTAGCGTGCCGCGCTCGCCAGGCCGCGGGCCGGTGGCGGCGAGCATCATCGCGGTGTCGCAGCCGGTTCGCCGTGCGAGCAGCTCGGTGTGGCCGGGGACGTCGTACCTGCCCGCATGCAGCGCCGCCTTGTCGAGCGGTGCGGTGACGAGACCCGCGACGTCACCGGCGAGTGCGAGATCGACGGCGACGTCGACGGCACGGCCGGCGAAGCGCCCGGCCACCGCAGCGGTTCCGCCGGTCGCCCATTCTCCAACCGCGACGTCGACGTCGAGGCCGGTCCCGCGCGGTCCGACGAGGACGAGGCGATCGCGCGGCACGATGCCCGCGGCGATCGCCTTCGCGATTAACTCGGGCCCGATGCCGCGCGGATCACCCAGGGTGACGGCGAGCCGCGGCAGCACGATCAGATGCGGACCGAGACGTACGTCGCCTTGCGAAGCGTGTCGACGAGCTTCCGGTAGGTTTTGGCGTCGCTCACCGTCTCGCGGAGGCGCGCCTTGACCTCGGACGCGGGATAGTCCCCAGCCGCGACGGAGTTCACGATGCGCAGCACGACGTACTTCTTGAGGCCGGTACGCGGGTCATCAATCGGGAACGGGCCGACGAGCGCGCCTGTCCCCTTGCTGCCGATCGCAGCCGCGTACGCCGGCGGGAGATCCGCGCGATTGAAGTCCGGGAGGTTGAGATTCTCGAGCGCGTCGTGGTATCGCGTCGCGAGCGAATCGAAATCGACGCCGCGAGCGAGCATCGCGCGCACCGAGTCCGCGTCGATCCGGGCCCGGGTCTGGTCCGCCGTGTCGAGCTTGGGGATGATCAGGATGTGGCGCGCCTTGACCTCAGAGGGCTGCGCGCGGTCGACCTTGATGATGTGGTAACCGTATGCCGTATGGACGATCGGGCTCACGCGTCCAACCGGAAGCGCGAACATCATCTCGTCAAACTCCTTCAGCATCGCGCCACGGCGGTTCCAACCGAGGTCGCCACCCTGAGCGGCGGAGCCAGGATCCTGTGACTCGCGCTTGGCGATCTGGGCGAAGTCGCCGCCCTTGGCGATCTCGACTTCGAGCGACTCGGCTTTCGCGAGTGCGCTGGCGCGGGCCTTGGCCGTCGGCCGCGGGGCGACGACAATCTGCTTGATGCTGACCATCGCCTCGCGCTTGGGCAGGTGGCCGAGGTTCGCCTGGTACGCGTCGTCGAGCTCCTGGTCGCTGACGGGGGAGCCGACGAGCTTCTCGTCGCGCCGGAGCTTCTGCAGCAGCTCCTGTTGAAGGCGGTTCCGCCGCAGCGTGTCGTAGAGGCGCTTGCGGTACTCGTCCGGCGTGCCGAGGCCATTCGCGCGGAGCGCGGCGCGGTACTCGGTCTCGCTCGGGTAGCTGGTGTGGATCTGCTTGATTTGTTCGTCGACCTGCTTGTTCAGCTCGTCGTCGTCGATCTCGACCTTTTCTTCCTTCGCACGCTGGACGAGCAGTTCGGCGCCGACCATGTCGTTCGCGACATCGTGCATCAGCTTGGCACGGGCGACCGAATCGGTCGGGATCTGCAGCCCGCCCGCGCGACGCATGTTGATCTCGTCGAGCAGCTCCGAGTAGAGGATCGGTGTGTTCCCGACGACGGCCACGACGCGATCGACGTCGGGCGGGGCGACGATGGGCACCGACGCCGCATTGGAGGTCTCGGTGGG
>DASWUT010000680.1:0-17226 GCA_036401455.1 Gemmatirosa sp.
CGTGCACCTCGCCTAACTGGCCCGCCCGCCTCTCATCTTCAGGCTCCATCCATGTCTCACTCGATCTCCGCCGTGGCGGGGTGTGCCGCCGCGTGCCCGCTCGCGGTCGGTGAACATCGTCAGCTCCGGGTTCTACTGTCCCAACCACGGCGCGGAGTTCAATGCAACCGGCACGTGGACGGGTGGGCAACGCACGTCCAACCTGACGTCATACCCGACGTCGTACGATCCTGCGACGGGAACGCTCACGATCGGGTAGCGCGCGGTCTCCGCACGGCCCAGAGTCCCCGTTCCGGCGGCCGATGCCCGGAACGTCACAACGCGAGACGTCGCGCCGAGCACCGTCACACCGGCCCGCGAACCACCGGATGGCGGCTCCGATCCGCCGTCGCGTGATCGCCTCTTTCGACCCACCCCGGATGCAGCGACGCAGTGTTCATCTCTTCACGAGTGGCGTACAGCGGTCGGCGTGCGCGCACTCGACGCGGTGCGCACCGGGCGAGGCAGTTCCGATGGCCATGGTCGGGGCGCCGTGACGACGACCGTGCAGCGACTGCACGCGCCGCCGATTGTGCTCCCGCACGATCCGCCCGCCCTGCAGACGTCGCGCGTGACGCACAGTTCGACGCACACCGCGTCGGTGGCGCGTCGCGCGGCCCGCCCGTACCTCCCCATCGCGGCGGCGGTATTCGTGTGCGTTGCGCTCGTCGCGCTCGCCGCCTCGCCGCTGCTCACGTTCCGCCGGCTTGACGCCCTGCAGACCGAGTCGGCGGCCACCACGGTCGCCGCGGCGTCGGATCTGGTCGAGGTGCGCCTTCTCTTCGCAGAAGAGGTCGCGCGGCACCAGATGCTGCGCGCCGGCGATGATCCCCACGCCGTGCGTCGCTACACGGAGCTACGCGAGCAGCAGGACCAGTTGCTCGCGCACCTCGCGCGGCTGGCCCCGCACATCGGTCCGGCGATCCCGCTCCACGTCGCCGCGCTCCGTGCGTACGCTAGGCGGTGGCACCGCGCGCCGGACGCGCGCGCCGCGGGCGAGATGAACGACACGATGTTCCGTCGCGCGCTGCCCGACGTGCTCGCGCTCCGCGACTCGACGTTGGTCGCCCACGCGCGCCTCGCGGCCGAGATCCAGCGCGCCGACGCGAACCTCCACCGCGACGGCGCGCGCGCCGTCGCCGACCAACGGGGTCTCTCGGCCGGGCTCGGCGCGCTCGCCCTCGCCGCCGCGGCGGCGGTCGCCGGCTTCGCCCGGCGTGAACGGCGCCTCTCGCATGCGCTCGCCCGCTCCGTCGATGAGGAGCAACGATTGCGCGCCGAAGCGGAGGCACGACGTGAGGAACTCGTCCGCGTCGCGGAGAGTAAGGCGCGGTTGGTCCGCGGTTTCACGCATGACGTAAAGAACCCGCTCGGGGCGGCGGACGGCTACCTGGCGCTGCTTGAAGACGGGCTCCCGGATCCCGCCACGCCCGCCCAGCACGGCCACCTCGGGCGCGCGCGGCGCTCGGTTCACGCGGCGCTCCACTTGATCGACGATCTGCTCGAGGTCGCGCGCGCGGAGGCGGGCGTGGTCGCGGTGCGCGCCGTGGCGACGGATCTTGCGGCGGTGGCGTGCGAGGCGGTCGAGGAATTCCGCGCGCAGGCGGAACGAAAGGGGCTCCGGTTGGACGTCGTGCTCGACTGCGACGTGGATGACGGCGACGCGATAATCACGAGCGACCCCGTGCGCGTACGTCAGGTGCTCGGCAACCTGATCGCGAACGCGGTGAAGTACACGCCGCGCGGGCACGTCGTGGTCCGGCTCCTCGGGATCCGAGCCGGACGCGGACCGAATCTGTCAAATCGGTATGCGATCGAGGTGTCGGACACCGGGCCCGGCATCGCCCCCGCGCACCAGGCGCGCCTATTCGACGAGTTCGTGCGCCTTGCCCCGCACAAGGCGCCGGGCGTCGGCCTCGGACTGGCAATCAGCCGCCGCATCGCGCAAGCGCTCGGCGGCGACCTCGCCGTGCGGAGCACCCTCGGCGCAGGAAGCACCTTCGTGCTCTGGCTCCCGGCGGCGCGACATGCGCCCGAGATCGGATTCGGGGCCGCGGGCGCCGATCGCGACGCGCCGACCGCGTGATTCGGGCTTGAAGGAGCGCGACGGATCCGCTCGGCACACGTGGTCGTTCCCCTCGGCCCGCATGTCGCATGGATAGAGCGCGACCAGCCCCGCCTCGACCTTTGCCAGACGCGCGGCCGCGCATGCACGGTCCGCGTTCGCGAACGCGTGCCCGAGCGTGACGAGTCGCACCCGCGAGGCATCGTGAGACTCCCAGGCGATCGCCAGCGCGCGGGCGCGGCATGCGGGTACGAGCGTGGCATGTGCTGTGGCCAGCAAACGTTCCGCCGTCTCGAGGTGCGCGCACAGACACCGGAAATGCGCCGCGATGCGTCCGGGGCTCTGCTGCTGTCGGACGCCGAACGGCGTCGTCGTGGCCCCGGCACTCGGACGTGTGATGCAGCGCCCGGTGGCGTACGCGCGCGGGCGCCGTCGCGTCAGAAGCGGCGCCCGAGCGACAAGCGGAGCTGCCGCGGTTCGACCGGGTGCACGTGTACGTCGTCCACGCCGCCGGCCGGCTCGCCCGCGAGGCGGGACGTGTAGTAGTACTGGATGTCGTCGGCGCGCCGGTTGTCGAGCAGGTTGAGCACCGTCAGCTGCAGTTGCACGCCCGTCGACAGTCGGCAGCCGACGTCGCCGTTGAGCAGCGTCGACGCGCGGGCGCGCACGCTGTTGTCCTCGATCAGCGGGTACGAGCCGAAGTGGCGCAGGCGAAGCGCGCCGAACACGCGTCCCTCACGGGGTGCCCACGTCGCGCCCGCCGCGAGCACCTGCTCCAGCGCGCCGGGGATGTGCGTCTGGCCGGCGTCGACGCCCGAAAACCGCGCGCGCGCGAACGACACGTCGGCGTCGAGCGCGAGCGCGAATAAGCGGCCCGACGCGACCGGCCGGTAGAAGTTGGCGAACGTGACACCCGCGCGCCGGCTCGCCGCCGAGGGTTCCGTCGTCCCCGCGTCGCCGGTGAACAGCAGCTCGCTGTCGAGATTGAGCGCCCAGAGCGACACCGTCGAGCGCAGCCCGCCGACGGTCGTCGCCCGGAGCCCCACCTCCGCGCCCCGCGAGCGCACGAGCGGGTCCACGCGCGCCACGGAGTCGCCGCTCGACGGATCGACGCGGATCACTGTGCCACGCGCGTCGTTGCTGTGGAAGCCGTAGCCGCCGCTCACGTACAGCTCGGCCCAGCGCGACGGCGTGAGGATCACCGATGCCTTCGGGCTCGCGATCGCGGCCGTGCGGTCGCCCGAGTTCTCGGCACGGTCGCTGCGCACGTCGAACGTGTAGGCGTCCTCCCGCAGGCCGAGCACGGTGCGGAACCACGGCGTCCAGCGCGACTCGGCTTCCGCGTACACGCCGCTGCCGGTCTCGCGCACCCGGTCGTCCCGCACCGTGCCGATGATCCGCTGCGCGACCGTGTGGTAAAGCCCGAGCCCGTCGATCAGGTCCGCCCGCGTCTGCACGCCGACCGTCACGCGGTGCGTCACGCCGAACGCCTCGATCTGCCGCACGTCGGCCGCGTTCGCCCCGACCACGGTGCGCCGCTCGGCCTGCGAGAACTGGTCGCCGTTGACCGGGTCGTCGAGGAAGTACGTGAAGTCGGAGAAGAGCGTGAGCGCCGAGCGAATGCCGTACACCTGGACCGTCTGCACCGACGCGCGCCCGAGGTGCTGCCACTCGCCGGAGAGGCTGTAGCGCTGCGTCCGCCCTCCGTCGGTCGAGTCGATCTGGCCGTAGCGCGAGATCGCGCCGTCGTCCACGGCGCGCTCCGCCACCTGGTCGTTCGAGTCCCAGTGGTTGTGATACGCCATCGCGAGGAGCGAAAAGCGCGACGCCCCGTTCGCCCACGAGTAGCGCGCCAGCCCGCTCAGTTTGCTGATCCGCTCGGCGCGTGCCCACGGGCCGTCGTACGACTTCAGCTCGCCGGCCACGAGCAGGTCACCGGGACCGACGCGCGTCGACCCGCCTGCGGCGAGGCGTCCGAGCCCGTTCGCTCCCGTCTCGACGGTCGCGAACGGACGGTCGAGCGTGCGCGCGAGGTGGAACTCAGCGCCGCCGGCACTCCCGAAGTCGCCTAACGCAGCACGGGACACGCCGAGCTGGTAGTCGAGGTGGTCGACCAGCTCGGGGATGAGGAAGTTGAGGTCGGTGTAGCCCTGGCCGTGCGCGTGGGTCGGCATGTTGACCGGCATGCCGTCGACCCGTGTCTGGAAGTCGGTGCCGTGGTCGAGGTTGAAGCCGCGGACGAAGTACTGGTTCGCCTTCCCCTCGCCCGAGTGCTGTGTGACGATCAGGCCCGGGACGGTCTCGAGCAGCTCGCCCTCGCGCGTGATCGGGCGCGCGCGCAGGTCCGCCGCGCCGACGCGGCCCTCGGACGCGCTAGTCGCGGTCCCGATCAGATCGTCGATGCGGCCCAGCACGCGCACGGCCTCGAGCGGGTGCACGCGCGCGGTGTCGCGCCGCGTGCTGTCGCGCCGCGTGCTGTCGGCGCGGGCCGTGTCGCGCGGCACCATCGGCTGTGCGACGACGGCTGCGGGCAGCGCGATGACCGTGATCGCACCCAACGAACAGGACCACCTACACATGACCGTGCGTCAAACGGGAGTGGGAACGGACGACACCAGCCGATTGTGAGGCGCACCGCGGAGGCGTGCGGTCCGGTCGAGCAGCATCGCCCCCCCCGCGAGCGCGGCGAGCGCGCCGACGAGCCACCCCGGGTGCGCCGCGGCACGCTCTACCCACGGGCCGATCGGGTTGGACCACCCGAGGGCGCGTTCCAGCATCCACGCGACCGCGGCCGCGCCCGCGACGACCGCGCCCGGGATGCGCACGACCGCGTAGTACGGCGTGCGCGCGAGGAGCAGCAGCCAGGCGACCGTGACGCCGACTACCGTCAGCTGCATCAGCTCGATGCCGACGTTGAAGCCGAGGATCGACAGCGTGGTGTGCCACGCGTCCAGCCCGAAACTGGCCACCACGCTCGCGAACGCGAGCCCGTGCACGAGCCCGAACCCGCCCGCGACGAGCGCCTCGCGTCCGGCGAACAGCGGCCGCAGGGCGTGCAGCGCCGAGACGAGGATCGAGAGCGCGATGAGCACCTCGACCGGCCGGCTCGGGAGACGCAGCAGCCCCACCGCGCCCGCGGCCAGCGTCAGCGAGTGCCCGAGCGTGAACGCGGTCACGACCCCGAGCAGGTACCGTAGGCTCGGGCGTATGCCGTCGAAGCCGCCCCAGCGCCGCGCGCCGGTTCGCCCGATCACCGGAACGAGCGCCGCCGGTAGTAGCAGCACCAGCAGGAACAGCAGATGATCCGTGCCCTCGGCGATGTGCCGCATACCGAGCCGCACGACGCTCGCGAACCCGCGCCACGCGCTTCCGGGCGGCAGGTCGACCTGCACGGTCGGGTCCGGGTAGCCGACCTCCTCGGCGAGCACGGTCGGCGGCCCCTCGACCGAGCCGGCGTTCCAGTCTCGGCGCACGGCGATCATCGTGCGGTGCGTGATGAGGTGTTCCTGGATCACGTCGTACGAGAGCGTGAACCGACGCACCGGCGCGCCCTCGGGCGGCAGCATCCGCACGTGCGCGACGAGCGTCGGCACCCGATCCTGCGTCGTCACCGCCAAGTCGGGCGAAACGTCGACCCACCACGCGCGCCCGTCCGGTGCCACGACGCCGACATGGTGCGCGATATAGGCGACGAGGCTGTCGTGGTACTGCGCGACGCGCCCGCGCGGGTCATCGAGGAAAGGCCGCTGGTAGCCCATCTCCAGCTCGTTCATCGGCAGCTGCAATTCGGCCGTGATTCCGCTCGCGTCGAGGTCGAGCAGTACGTGCGTGCGCGGCATCGGGTGCGCGCGGGCCGGCGCGGCCGCGAGCGCGAGCGCGGCGGCCACCCGGACGAGCATCGCGAGTATCAATCGGAGGGTTCGCATGGTCGTTAGTCCCCGCCGCATCCTGTCCGTCCGAGCGGGGCTCGGACGGACGGGATCGCACGGCTCAGAACGTGAAGTCTCCCCCGTAGTCCTGCCGGCGGTCGCGCCAGATCGTGTGGAAGTGGATCTGGTTCTGGAACACGACCCCGTTCTGGCAGACGAATTCGATCCAAACCCGCGGGCCGTCGATGCGGATGTACGACCCCTGTTTGGTCGAGTCGCGCCCGCCCGACGATCCGACGTAGGTCTGCGCGAGCGCGCTCGGGGCCTCGTAGGCGGCGAGCAGGTCGTTGGCCTCGACCGTGGGCTGGAGCTTCACCCACTCCTCGATCGCGTTCTTCACGAGTTGCTGTTGCGCCGCGCTGAGCGACGAGACGAGCAGGCCCTGGTGCACCGGGAACTTGCCATCCTGCCCGGGGCCTAACAGTACGTCGCTGAACGAGCTGGGGAGCGTCGCGCCGGCGAGCTGCGTCGCGTCGAGCGAGTTGATCATCGTGTACATCGCCACCTTGCGCGACTGCAGCGGCGTGTACGTGACCCCGTTGAGCGTGAACACCTGCGGCTCGACGCCGAGGAAGTTGGGCGTGGCCGTCGGCGTCTGCGTCCCGTGGTAGTGCAGGTTTATGGCGACGTGGTGGCCGTCGATCTTCAGCAGCCACGGCGTCGTGGTCGACGGCGCACCGAGGAACGCGACATAGTACAACGTGTCGCCGAAGGCGAGGCCGCCGCCCGCGCCTCCGGTACCCGGGCCTCCGCCGCCTGGGGGACCTCCACCGCTGTCGCGCGGCGTTCCGCCGCCAGGCGGCGTGCCCGCACCCGGCGGCGTGCCCCCGCCGGTGCT
Organism: Gemmatirosa sp.; assembly: GCA_036401455.1. Lineage (GTDB taxonomy): Bacteria > Gemmatimonadota > Gemmatimonadetes > Gemmatimonadales > Gemmatimonadaceae > BPUI01. The sequence continues at coordinate 6,872 of DASWUT010000680.1, forward strand.
GCCCGTGTTGTGCGCCTGGAGGTAGTCGTCGGCCGCGCGGAGCGACTGGAACGTGGTGTAGCCGGCGGTGCTCAGGGCGGCCCTGGCCAGGTTGAGCGCGGCTGCCCGCTGCGTCGCGTTCAGGTCGGCGAACCGGACGCCGAGCCGGGTCACGAGGTTGGTCGGCAGGTTGGACCAGCGGGTCGCGTTGGACGCCGTGTACGCCTGCTGCAGCGTCGCGATCTGCGCCGACGACAGGGTCGCCTTGAACGCGTTCGCGAGACAGACCACCTTGGCCGGGTTCTGGGTCGCCTTGGTGCAGTCGAGCGTCGTCCGCGTGTCGACCGCAAAGCTCGGGTCTGTGGCCGCCGCGAGCGACCCGGCCGTCTTCGTGTCGTTGCAGGCGGCGAGGAACGTGAGGCCGCCGGCGGCCAGCACGCCGAGTGCCGAGAGCGTCGGGCTGCGGAACTGGGATGTGAGCATGGGGGAGGTCTCGCGGTCAGGCGGTGCGGCGGAACGCGATCATGCGCGTGCGGCGCGCGACGACGCCGGCACCTGTCAGCCCGAAGGAGAGGAGCAGCAGCGAGCCCGGCTCGGGGACGGTCGACGCCTGGGCGCCGTAGAGCTGCAGCGCGATCGAGGAGCCCGCGGTCGACAGGTCGGTGGTCGGCGCGCCGAAATCGCTGAACAGGATGTTCGGATCGTTCAACGTCAGCCCGTTGGCCGACAGCGGCGTGCCCGCGACGTAGTTGTAGCTGACATCGAGCGCGCTGTTGGCGACGACTCCGAAGTAGTACGTGCGACCGGGGAGCAGCGCGTACGAGAACGGGTCACTCAGCTCAAGCGTGTTGTCCGCCGCGACCGCCGCGAACACCTTCGTCTCGCTATAGACGAGCGCGTTCGCGGTGACGTCGTAGATGAGGTACTTGACGCTCGTCCCGGCGTTCGGCAGACCGAGGTAGAAGCCGATCTGGGACAGCGTCGTGGCAGTGCTCACGTCGACGCCCTCGCCGAGACCCTCGCCGGCGGCGTTGGACGAGGTGAAACTGCCGACTCCGGTATTGAGGAGTTGGGCCGACGCCGTACCGGCCCCGAGCACGCTGACGCAGAGCGCGCCGACGCCGGCGGTGAGGAACCTACGGACTCGCATGATCGTGCCTGCGCGATGGTGTGACGGAGCGGGCCCGAGCGGCAGCGGTCGACGGTCCGCACGGGTCGCCGGAGCATCCGGCGTGGGGATGGACACGCACCCTACCGTCTTCCCGGTCGGCCAACCCGCGTGATGTTGCGAACGGCACGTCCGCGATGCGAACGGTGGCATGCGGCGATCGGCAGAGATGGGCCTGGCATGACGGGGCGTGCATCGTCGGACGTCTCAGCGCCTAACGGACGCGCTCGCCGTTCGGCGCCCTCCGCTCATCATCACTCCTGATCACCGTGCCGCTCATTGCCGCGCCGTGCACGGCGCACTGGTACGGGTACGTTCCCGGCGCGATCGGCATCGCGACGGTGCGACTGCCCGAGGTGAAGATGGGTGTCGACGCGATCCGGGCCGATGCGAAACTCGCGGCAGGTCGAGTTGGCGAGCGCGTTCGTGTAGGCCACGAACGCCGCGTTCTGCGCCGCGGTGATGCCGAGCCGCTTGGGCGTGCCGTCGGCGGCTTTGAGCCGAGCGTCGAGTCCTGGGCTGGCTTGCACGCCCGCGTCGAAGAAATCGACCACACACGCGAGCGTGGTGAACCGCCCGTCGTGCATGAAGCGCGGTCGCACGCCGACGTTGTGAAGCGCGGGCACCTTCTCCACCGTCAGCGTCGCGGCGCAGCTGGGGGCGCCCATGGCCGTGGACGCGCGGTCGGAGCGCGACCCCGCCGAGACCAGCGAGCGGACATACTGGGCGACCGCGCGCGCGATGCGGTCGTTCGTGACGGTCGGCGTGCCGAACGCCGACGTGAAGAGCGGCCCGTCGTAGGGCGTCGCGGTCAGCTTCAGGACTAACGCGTCGAGCGTCATGCCCATCTCGGTCGTGTTCTGGATGGGCTGCACGACCTGGCCCGCGAGCGTGGCCGCGCGCTCGTGCCAGAAGAAGTGCCCACGCTGGTAGAATCGCGCGTTGGCCAGGCCCGTCGAGTGCCGGGCCGTGGAGCCCCCCGCGAAGCCGACACTCAGGCGCGGCACGTCGCTGAAGCCGAGGGCCTGGATGTGGCATCCGGCGCACGCGATACCGTCGTTGGCGGAGAGGCGTGGGTCGTAGAACAGCACGCGCCCGAGCGTCGCGCCGGCAGCGGTGATCGGGTTGGCCGCGGCCGTGTTGTCTGTCGTGGTAACCGTCGTGCCGTTGATGCTGGTTGTGAAGTGGGTCGGCAGCGGGATCTCGGCGTCCGCGTACGGAAACCGCACCGCGGGCAGGACCGGAGACGGGAGCCTACTCGCGCAGGCGACCAGGGCGAACTAGTCACTCACCGTACGCCCGAGCGCGTCGGTCGCGGTCAGGGTTGCGGTCGTGACGCCAGGAACCGTCGGCGTCCCGGCGATCGTGCCCCCGATCGCGCGCATCCCGTTCGTCGCGCCCGAGAAGATGATCGTGTATGTGAGGCCGCCCGCGGCCACGTCGGTGACCACCGTTCCGCCCTTCGTGGCGTCGTAGGTCATCGGGGTCCCGACAACCGCACCCACGACCGCGTTCGCCCTCGCCAAGACTGGCACGGCCGTCGTAGCGGCAATCGTTACCGCGGTGGTCGTGTCGTTGGTACACGCGGTCGCGGTCGCGCAGACGAGTAGCGCAACGAGGCCAAACGGAGGGCGTAGCATACCGGGAGACGCGGGGCGGGCGACAGACGCGGCGGTGCGCCGCGACGGGAACGCCGAGGCGCGCGCCGACAACGATTTCCGTAGCAGACACCCGGAGCGGGTCGGTCCCTGAGCGCGGAAACGCCGTTCACAACACGCAGCCGCCGTTCGCAACATTTCCCGTATCTCGGCGGCGTCATGGATCGTGTGGCGACGACCCGCGACGCTGGCCCACCCCGCGTCCGCTCACTGCACACTCTGCCGTTCACGGCCGTCGGCCGGACGCCGGACAGAGGATCTTCTATGGGAGGCGCGATATGAGTACGACGGCCATCGGCAGTACCACGAACACGGCAACCTCGGACGCGGTCGCGTCCATCCGACGCGGTCACCATCGCACCGCGCCGCCCGATGGCGACGGCGGCCCGCAGAACCTGCTCACGGGTCAGACCGTCGATGGCGTCGACCTGAGCGACCCGGGGAAGCTGATGCAGCAGTTACAGCAGATGGGACAGACCGATCCGACGCAGCTGAAGCAGACGCTCTCCGACATCGCGACGAAGATCCGAAGCGTGGTCCAGGGAACGGGGACGCAAGGCGTGAGCGCCGCGTCCGGGACGTCTACCACGGCCGCGAGTAGCGCGACCGCGACGGGCAGCACGGGAACGACGAGCACGACCGGGACGGCCAGCTTCGCGGGGACGATGCTCACGTCGCTTGCAGACAAGTTCGATCAAGCGGCGCAGACCGGCGATCTGTCGTCGCTGATGCCGCCGGGGCGGCGTGGCGGGGGCGGGAGCGCCAGCGGGACCACCGGGACCAGCGCGCGGGCTGAAGCCGCGTACGGCGCCGCCGGCCAGAGCGACGGCACACCGGACGCGACACTCCAGCGGCTCGTCAAGCACGCCGGCGCGAATGGGGGGACGGGCGGTACGTCGGACACCGACGTGCAGCGGCAGATTGCCGCGCTCCGGCAGCAGATTGCGGCGCTCACGGCCTCGCTCTCGAGCGGAAGCGCGAGCGCAACGACCGGCGTCGGCACCTAACCCGTCCGCGCGCGGGTCGGAATCGCGGTGATCTCGGCCGACGGCCCCTGCGTGCACGGGCTCTGGTCCTCGGCGTCCGCGACGGATCTTGCGCCCCGGCGGCGCGCACGTTCGGGTAACGCGCAGGTTCGCGTAAACAGCGGGCGACATGCGCGCGTCTTCATGCGTGTGCGTGCGAGTAGCGGATGACCCTCTCGGGAGCAGCGCGATGGACGGAATGACGAGACGGGCGGCATCGGCCGGCATGGTCGCGGTGTTCGGGCTCGCCGCCACGCTGGCGGGCTGCGGAGGCGCGGACGGTGGCGCCGGGGGAGCGGGCGACGACCTGCGCCACGATCTGGACGCGGCATCCGCGGCGGCCGGGCTTGCGACGCCGATCCGCCCCCACGCCGCGACGCAGCAGGTCGTCTCGGCCCTGGAGCTCGGTGCGGCGCCGGCGTCGGCGAGGCTGACGACAGCGACCGTGCCTCCGCTTCGGGCGCCCGCCGCCGTCCGAGCGCCGCAGCAGACGCCGACGCGGGTCATCGTGCGCGTGCGCTACGTGGACGCACCGTCCTCCGACGCGGTGGCGTCGCACGTCCCCGCAGGTGCGTCGGCGATGCCCGCGGCAGCGGCCTCTGGCGGCGGGGGTACGTTCTCGCCGGGCACCGTCGCCGGGCCAGTGCAGGGCGCCGGCGCCGGTGCGCACACTGACCATGCCCCGGACGACGGTGCCGGTCGGGCATCGGGCCGCCGCGGCAGCTGCATCGGGCACGGCCGTGGGGAGCGGGGCGGGTTCCCAGACGGTGCGATGGGGCTGCCGAGCGGCGGTGGCGGACCGTATCGCGGCACGATCTGACGGCACTCGCTCGCGCCGCATGTATTCGACAACCTCGAATCCACCGTCCGCCCGCTGACCAAAGGCCGCGCCAGCTTCCCAACCGACGAGACAACGCGCGATTGCCGCGTGTGTGCTCTGTATCGTCGCGCGGCGCTGGGACGCGCCGGCCTCCCTGGGGAGCGACGTCGGCAGTGACCGCGTCCGTCGGCGGATGACACCCATGAGCATCGTTGGTGCGATCACGCCGCGCGCGGTATTCCGCGAGAGTACGGTCCTCAATCGCTGCTGCACCTACGCCGACCGGTTGCCGAGTCTGGCGTTAGGCAGCCTTTCTCTTCGCATGCGCGTCGACCGTCGACCCGGATGGACCCGTGCACGGCCCCTGCTCCTAGCGGCCGGAGCCGTCACGGCGTCGGGCGGGTGTGCGCGGCAGACGCCGCACACGTCGGCACCTGGGACGGCTGCGGCGACGTTCGTTGAGGTCCTGCAGCCTGCGGCGGCGCCGTACACCGTAGTGCTTTCGACGGCAGTCGTGCCGCCGCCGTCGGCAACGTCGCCGCAGCTGCCAGGACCGGAGCCCGTCTTCAACAGCGGCCCGACCGTATTCGTCGTCACTCTCTACGGCATGGCTGCCGTCGCTGACAGCGTCGTGCTCCTGTCGGAGGCAGCCGACTGTCGGGCGGACGGCCTATTCTTCGGTGGGGAGGTGGCTCCCGTGACCGCCGCCGGCGCGTTCGCGCTGACGGTCGTCACCCAGAGGCCGCGTCCTTGCGTCCGCGTGGCCGCGGTCCGAGCCGGCCGGCGGGGGCCAGTGATCGCGGCCCACGTCGGCCCACTGGCGTCCCGGAATCACGGGGCGCCGCGCGTGCCGCCGGACAGCGCGCGCATCGCTCTCGCCGCGCCCCAGCGATGAGAGTCGGAGCGGGTGGCGCCGTGCGCGGCAATGCGGATCCGGCTGTTCTCGGCGGGAGCGTTCAGCGCAGTCGCGACGACTGTCTCGAGATACCGCGCTGCGCGCCAATGTGCACGGCGGTCGCGCTCGAGTCAGTCTGCATGGTCGCGTGCCATGAAAATGAGCGATTCGGCACGAGAACACGCTCCCCCTACGCCCGGGTGCAAGGGGCCGCACCGCTTGAGCGTTATCACCGGAGATCATCGCTCATGGTTGGGTTGGTAGCCATCAGAATGGTACGACCACGCGGAACCCGGATGTACTATTCTGGGTTCCGGAATTCACGACAGATCCACCCGTCGCAACACAGTCGCCTCCACGCGGACAGCTCACCCACCGTCGGTGTCACGCGATCACTGACGGAGGATGAGCCACCGGTCACCGCTCGGTCACCGCTCGGTCACCGCTCGGTCACCGCCTGACGACGCCGCGGCCGCGCTCACCAAACGTGCGCGCCGGCGATCGCGGCCACGATCGCTGGGTCGCGCGTCACGAGCGGGTACCCCAATTCCTGGGCCGTCGCGGCAATCAACCGATCCCCGCGCTCCGGGATCGCGTACAGTCCGTGCGCCCGCACCGCGATCGCGCCCGTGAGCGGCACGACCTGGTAGCGCGACGGCGTCCCGTCGAGCCGCGCGACGAACGCGTCGAACGGCTCGTCGAGCTGGAACGCCCCCCGCTGGACCGCCTCGCCGAGCTCGATCAGCGAGATCACGGCCACGCACGCCACGGCCGCCCCCGCGTCGACCCGGTCGACGAACGCGCGCGCTCGGCGACCCAGACGGCCCAGGCTCCCCGTGAGCCACCAGATCAGCGCATGCGTGTCGAGGACGGCGATCTCCGGCACGGGCGGGCTCACTTCGCCACCCGCGCCCCCGCACGCCGCCGCGCCCCTCGGGGCGTCGCCACTGCGCTTGGCGCCACCGCCTCCGCACCGAACAGCGCCGCGAGCTTCTGCTCGGCGGCCGCGCGCGCGTCAGCGCGCACCGCCGAGAGCCCGTCCGAGGCTGCGTCGTCGCACCCGACGAGTCGCCCCATCCCACGGAGCGGACGCGGCACCGGCGCGGCACGCCGGCGCAGGGTGGCCACCTCGGCTTCCAGGCGGGCGACGTCGCGCGCGCGCACGAGCAGGACGTCCTCGTCGTGCCCTCGATGCGAGAGTGTGACGCGGTCCGTGCGGCCCGTGAGCAGGTCCTCGACGAGCCGGAACAGGCGGCTGCGGGCCTCGGTCAGCGGCACGGCCCCCGACAGGGGTGCGGCGCGATCCATCAGGTGATCCTCACGTGACGCGTATGGGCCGGCGTGATCGCGCAGCGCGCGGGAACGCGGACGCTCACAACCGTACACTGCGATGTACAGGTATCGAAACGTGGCCCACCGCGCGACCGTTGGCAACCGTGTGGCAGCGGGCGTGCCGACTGCCCGTCCCGGTGCGCGGTGTCGGACACGACCGCGCGCATCCGGTGCGAGGCGGCAGCGACGACGCGGCGCCACCCGGCGTGCATGGGCGTGAGGCGCGCGTGCGCGAGACGACCTGGGGACGTCACGTGGAGGCCAAGACCACGGTAGGCTGTTTCGAAATGAGCCTGTCGGCCTCCGACTCACGCGCTCGTGAGAGCGCCACGGCGGGGGTTGCCGGTGACGTGTGCGCCGCCGCGTTTCAACTCACGCGCCCGTGAGAGCGCGACTCCCGCTCAGGTTGACGTCCGCCCAGCGGAGGTGGTTTCAACTCACGCGCCTGTGAGAGCGCGACGCGGCGCGACCAAGAGCACGCGCACGCCCGGCTGGTTTCAACTCACGCGCCAGTGAGAGCGCGACGCGCCGTGCGCCTCGCCGCCGGGCGAGTCGACATCGTTTCAACTCACGCGCCCGTGAGCGCGCGACCCGTGATATCCGCGCAAGCCCCCCGCCACACAAAGGTTTCAACTCACGCGCCCGTGAGAGCGCGACACGCGCAAGCGCGGCGCGATGCACACCGACCTTGGGTTTCAACTCACGCGCCCGTGAGAGCGCGACCTCGGCCAACACGTGGTCGACGTCGCCCCACTCGTTTCAACTCACGCGCCCGTGAGAGCGCGACCAACCCCGGCGACACGAACGGTGTGTCGCACACGTTTCAACTCACGCGCCCGTGAGAGCGCGACAGCTACGCGACCCTGCAAACGGTCGCCTTCCAGTTTCAACTCACGCGCCCGTGAGAGCGCGACCCGAGCGCCGCGTCGTTCCTCACGCGCCAGGGTGTTTCAACTCACGCGCCCGTGAGAGCGCGACCCGCCGTGTCCGTCGTCAGGTTCGGCGCCGAGATCGCGTTTCAACTCACGCGCCCGTGAGAGCGCGACGCCACTGAGCGCGTAGAGCCGCACGCGCTGCCGGTTTCAACTCACGCGCCCGTGAGAGCGCGACAGACTGACCGTATCGCTCATGCGGCGGGAGTCGTTTCAACTCACGCGCCCGTGAGAGCGCGACCTCACGAGCCCCGATCCGTCCGGGTTCGCGCGGTAGTTTCAACTCACGCGCCCGTGAGAGCGCGACCCGGTGCGCGTGCGCCACTGGCCGGCGCGCACGCGGTTTCAACTCACGCGCCCGTGAGAGCGCGACCGCGTTCATGGCGTACCGGGATCGCGATCCGATGTTTCAACTCACGCGCCCGTGAGAGCGCGACCGACATCAACCACGCCGAGTGGCTTGCAGACGCGTTTCAACTCACGCGCCCGTGAGAGCGCGACGTGACAGTCCTCGACCGTCGTCCGCAGCCCGACGCGTTTCAACTCACGCGCCCGTGAGAGCGCGACGCAGCTCTCGTCTGCGGTCAGCATGCAGTCGCCGTTGTTTCAACTCACGCGCCCGTGAGAGCGCGACCAGCACCGCGGCCGCCTCGTTGTGGTGCAGCGCGCGGGTTTCAACTCACGCGCCCGTGAGAGCGCGACGTGTCGTCGAGCTGGCCGGGCGGGCGCCCGGCGATGTTTCAACTCACGCGCCCGTGAGAGCGCGACCCGCGGACGATCAGCGGGACAGACGTCTTGAGCAGGTTTCAACTCACGCGCCCGTGAGAGCGCGACCGCGCCCGCGCTCACGGTCACGGTGCACGAGGCGTTTCAACTCACGCGCCCGTGAGAGCGCGACGACCGCCGCGCACGGCTACGGGATCTCGATCGACGTGTTTCAACTCACGCGCCCGTGAGAGCGCGACCCGGCCGCACGGGCAGCACGATCGGCGCGGCCTGTTTCAACTCACGCGCCCGTGAGAGCGCGACCACCTTGAGGAGGTCGGCCTTCCGGTCCAGCATCCGGTTTCAACTCACGCGCCCGTGAGAGCGCGACGCGGAGCTTGTTGCCCGACTGGAGGACGCCCTCGTCGTTTCAACTCACGCGCCCGTGAGAGCGCGACCAGTGCACCGTCAGCTGGTCGCCGCGCGTGCGGTGTTTCAACTCACGCGCCCGTGAGAGCGCGACAACGTCACGACGCCGTTGTACGCCTCCACGCTCGAGTTTCAACTCACGCGCCCGTGAGAGCGCGACGTGGTCGGTCCAGCCATGACGAGGGCTCCGAAGCGTTTCAACTCACGCGCCCGTGAGAGCGCGACGCGTCGGGTCATACACCACGTCGCCCGGCGCTTGGTTTCAACTCACGCGCCCGTGAGAGCGCGACGGCGGGGCCTCAAACTCGCGCCCCGACAACAAGTTACAGCGCCCTTTCCGCGAACCTCACCCCACGCGACCCGAGCTCCGTGGCTGATGTGTGATTCCGGCCGTGTAACTGCCGGTCCGACAACGACATGCGGGCGGCGCGAACCCTCGACGCACCACCCGCTCGCTTTCGGTTCGCGCACGCCGCGCCGGAACGGCTCAGGCGATCAACGGTCCGCCTAAATCGACACTCGGTTTGGCCCCATGATGCTCGACGCGACGGCGCCAGTTGCTGCCCAGGAAGTAGCAGCGAAGGCTGTCGGTCGCGGGATGGATAAGGCCAAGGAGCCGGTGCTCCAGTTCCGCCCATTGCGCGGGATTTACATCGCACTCGAACACGGAGTTCTGCACACGTTGACCGTAATCGAGGCATGCCTTCGCCACCCGTGTGAGTCGCCGACGTCCCTCTGGCGTCACGGTAGAGACGTCGTACGTCACGAGGACTAACACAGCGCCGCGGTCCGCTCAGGTCCAGACGAACGGCGGATACGCGTCCAGGTCGCCGCGGAGGTGCCGTGCGAGGAGGCGCGCCTGCAAGTGCGGGAGAAGCCCGACCGTGGTCTTCTCGCCGAGGAACGGATGCGTGAGCGGTTCCTGCTTCCGTTCCTGGTACGCCACCAGCACCGTCTTTCGCGTCGCGTCGTCCATCACCATGCCGCCTGTCTCGGCGGACACGAATCCCGCGGCCCGCACCTGCTGACGGTTGACAAGCGATAGCACCAAGCGGTCGGCAAGGTAGGCGCGGAGCTCTTCCATGAGATCGAGTGCGGGCGCCGGGCGGCCCGGACGATCCACGTGCAAGAAGCCAACGGCCGGATCCAGGCCCGCGGACTCGCACGCCGCTCGCAGGTCATGTGCGAGGAGCGTGTAAACGAACGACAGCAGAGCGTTGATCGCATCAAGCGGTGGCCGGCGGCTACGCCCACGGAACGCGAACGCGGGCCGCTGGGCGACGATGAGCGCATCGAACGCGGCGAAGTACGTGGCCGCCGCGTCGCCCTCGATACCGCGCAGCACGTCAGCGTTCGGTGCCCCGAGTGCGCGCGGGCCGTCGGCCGCCAGGCGCGCACCAGCCGCATCGAGC